>NZ_QRKO01000001.1:0-157370 GCF_003471985.1 Collinsella sp. AM15-2
GGCACGTGCAGACCTTTCGTCATGGCCTCCTACCTTTCTTTCGGGCCTTACTGGCCGAATGTATCAGCGCCCCTCCATATGGGACGCTGCTTGCTGACAGCTCTAGTTATATCCAAAAATCACCCGCAATTCCACCTCGCCCCCGAACGGTCAGCAAAGTGCGATGAACGGTATATCGCATATGATTCCCCCATGATGCACTTCAGTTTCGTAAAGCAGATTTTCCTAGGTAAACGTTATTTTTTTCTAGTAATTCAAGACGAAACACTCAAAGTTATCCATGATTCAAAATTGCATAGCGAAAACGGTTTTCTGCATATAAATGATGCTTGCCCTCGATTCGACCTACATTCGATTATATTCAGCTTGCTATCATTCTTATTCATACATTCTCACCAGTTGAGTGAGGATATAGATCGCTTACTCAAAGCACCGGACGTTAGTGCTTCGGCTCGTCAGCGTTAGAAGTAGGTAAAGATACCGTTCGCACAATACGTCCGTGCCGCAAGTCGACTAAATTGAGACAATAGAGAATAGTGTTAGGCTACCGTCCCCCGCGGGGACTGAACGGACAGATGAATATGCCGAGCAAAATCGAAAAAAAGCAAGCCGCCGCAAAGCTGCGCAAACCGCCGCGCGACTTCTCGTACACGCAGAACCGAGAGCTCAGCTGGCTGCGCTTTGACAACCGCGTGCTCGACGAGGCTTTTGATGAGTCCGTGCCGCTGTTCGAGCGCCTTAAGTTCGTCTCGATCTTCGAGTCAAACCTCGATGAGTTCCTCATGGTGCGCGTGGGTGGCCTGTCCGACCTGGCCGAGCTCAAAAAGCAACCTGTCGACAACAAGAGCAATATGACCGCCTCCGAACAGGTCGATGCTGTCATGGACGAAATGCCCGGGCTCCTTACCCGTTGGGAGTCCATTTTTAAGAACATCGAAGGCAAGCTCGACACCCTGGGCGTTCACCGCGCGCGTGTCGATTCGCTTACGCCCGAGGAACGCACCTTTGTCACCCGTTACTTCCAGGCCTACGTGTCGCCGGTCATCTCACCGCTGGTGATCGACCCGCGCCACCCCTTCCCCAACCTGCGCAACGGCGCGCTCTACCTGGCCTGCGGCCTGGACGGCGTCACCGACGAGGAAAGTCTGCTGGGCCTGATCGAGATTCCCGCCTCGATGAACCGCGTGGTCGAGATCCCCTCGCCCACCGGCACCTACTCCTACATTCTGCTCGAGGACGTCATCCTCGCCTGCCTGGACAGTTGCTTTGGCTCCTATAAGCCGCTCGACCGCGCACTCATCCGCGTCACCCGCAACGCCGACATCGATCCGGACGGCGAGGGCGTCGAGGAGGAAGAGGACTACCGCCAGCACATGAAGCGTATCCTCAAGAAGCGCCTGCGTCTGCAGCCGGTGGTACTCGCCGTATCGGGCTCGCTCGAAAAGTCAACGCTCAAGACTATCCGCAAGGCGCTCGAGCTCTCGCGTCGCTCGGTCTTTACCTGCGATATCCCGCTCGACCTGGGCTATGTCTTTGGCATTGAGGGCAAGATTCCCGAGCACCTGCGCAACGAGCTGCTCTTTACGCCGTTTAAGCCGCAGCCCAACCCCACCATCGATATGGCCCGCTCCATCCGCGAGCAGGTACTTCAGCACGACAAGCTGCTCTTTTATCCCTATGAGGCCATGAACCCCTTCCTGGATCTGGTGCACGAGGCCGCCTACGACCCCGAGTGCATCTCGCTGCGCATCACGCTCTACCGCGTGGCCAAGCAGAGCCGCCTGTGCGAGTCGCTGATCGATGCCGCCGAGAATGGCAAAGAGGTCACGGTGCTCATGGAGCTCCGCGCCCGCTTCGACGAGCAGAACAACATCGAGTGGGCCGAGCGACTGGAAGAGGCAGGCTGCACCGTCATCTACGGCTCCGAAGGCTTTAAATGCCACTCCAAGATCTGCCAGCTCACCTATCGCGAGGGCATGGCGCTTACCCGTCTGACGCTGTTGGGCACCGGCAACTTTAACGAGAAGACGGCCAAGCTCTACAGCGATTTTATGCTCATGACCGCCCATCCCGGCATCGGCGAGGACGCCAACTTGTTCTTCCGCAACCTGTCGCTGGGCAACCTGCACGGCGATTACCGCTTCCTGGGCGTGGCGCCCGTGGGCCTCAAGCCGCTCATCATACGCGGCCTGGATCGCGAGATCCAGCGCGCCCTCGCTGGCGAGCCCGCACGTGTGTTCTTTAAGCTCAACTCGCTCACCGACCGCGAGGTCATCGACAAGATCGCCGAAGCATCGTGCGCAGGAGTCCGCGTGGACATGATCATCCGCGGCATCTCGTGCCTCAAGCCGGGCGTTCCGGGCAAGACCGAGAACGTGCATGTCCGTTCTATCGTCGGACGCTTTTTGGAGCATGCACGCGTTTACGCCTTTGGCGTGGACTCGGACATGATCTATCTGAGCTCGGCCGACATGATGACGCGCAACACCGAGCACCGCGTGGAGATCGCCTTCCCTGTGCTCGACCCCACCTGCCGCGCCCTGGTGCACGAGTACATGGGCATGCAGCTGCGCGACAACGTGAAAGCGCGCAGCCTGACGAGTGACGGCACCTGGGTTCCCGTCGAGCGTGCAGAGGGCGAGAAGCCCTTCAACTCGCAGGAAGCTCTGCTGGAGCGTGCCTATCGCAACGCCGAGGCCGCCGTCGAGGCAAAGCCCGCCCCTGCTCCTGAGCCGCAGCCGGCCACACCCGAGGTCCAGAAGGTCCAGGCGACCGTCATTGAGCCCGAGCCTGCACCTGCACCTCAGCCCGAGCCGCAGGTCACCAAGCCCGCACCCGAGACGAGCGCCCGCCGCGAGAAGCCCGCTGGCAAGACCAAGGCCATAGAGCGCCATCGCCCCGGTCGCGTGCGCATGGGCCTGGGCTTGATCGGCCTGGGTCTTAAGACGCTCATTACCGGCAAGACGAAATAGTCGTTTGTAGAAGCGGTTTGTAGAAGCGCCCCGCATTTGAGGAAAGCCTCGGATGCGGGGCGCTTTTCCCTGCTACCATGGTGCGAACAACAACACGAATGACAGGCAGGAATATGAAGCTCACCATAGAATCGATGACCTACGGCGCCGACGGGCTGGCGCACGCCGACAACGGCAAAGCCGTCTTTGTGCAGGGTGCCGTGGCAGGCGACACCGTCGAGGCCGAGGTCGTACAGGACGGCAAGTCGTTCATGCGCGCCCGCACCACCGAGATTCTGGAGCCAAGCCCCGATCGCATTCAGCCTCCCTGCCCCTTCGTGGGCATCTGCGGCGGCTGCTCGTGGGGCAATCTCTCACGCACGGCACAGCTCGCCGCCAAGGAGCAAAATCTGCGCTCCACGCTCGAGCGCATCGGCAAGTTCGCTCCCGAGCAGGTCGATGAGTTGGTACAGCCCATCCGCCACACCAAGGACGACTGGGGCTACCGCAATAAAATCGAGCTCGAACCGACCGTCGTCAACGGTCGCGTGCGCCTTGGCATGCACGGTGTCGACCCCAGCAAAATCGTGACCGTCGATGCGTGCCCGCTGTTCGACAAGCGTTTTCCCAAAGCACTCAAGTCGGTCGTCGGCGCGCTCAACTATCTAAGCGGCAGCCACGACCTGGGTCTGGAGCGCGTGGGCATTCGCGCTTCGCGCCGCACCAAGGCACTCGAGGTCGCACTCTGGACGCCCACAGGCTCTTTTCCGCGCTCGCAGGTATCCCGTGTGCTGGCGGACGCCGCTCATCCCACGAGCGTGGTGCGTGTGATGAGCAAGGGCGAGAAGAAGGCCCGCCGCGTCTCCAAGGTGGAGATGCTCGCCGGTGAGGGCTCGTGGACCGAGAATATCGCCGAAGGCCAGATGCGCCTGTCCGCCCCATCGTTTTTCCAGGTCAACACCAAGGGTGCCGAGATTTTGATCGAGCTCGTTATGGACGCCCTCGACCCGCAGGAAGACGAGCTGGCCGTGGACCTGTACTGCGGTGCCGGCACCTTTACCCTGCCGCTCGCCCGCCGCTGCGATTTTGTCGCCGCCGTCGAAGCCTATGGCCCGGCCGTGCGCGACCTGCGTCGCAACCTGGAGATCAACAAGCTCGATAACGTCGACGTCATCGGCGGCGATGCCGTGCGCGAGTTCCCCGACCAGGATGCCGATGTCCTGGTGGTCGATCCGCCGCGTGCAGGTCTGGCGCCCGAGGCCATCGACCTCATCGCCAGCACGAGTGCGCGCGACGTGGCCTACGTGAGCTGCGACCCCGCCACCCTGGCACGCGACCTCAAGCGCTTTGTCGAGGAGGGCACCTTCTCCCCCGTCAAGATCACGCCGGTCGACCTATTCCCGCAAACCTTCCACTGCGAAACCGTCGTCCACCTCAAGCGCAACTAACCGCATGATCATTGCCCAGGATGGCCTTTTTGGGGCTTAGATAATCATTCCCATCTCTTTTTTGTCATGTAAGGCGAAACAGACGAGACTGGAAAGCAGTGCAAACCATCAAACAATAACCCAGCTGATTTCATATTCATAATGCAATCAGCTGGGTCTTTTGTTTAACTATGCACGTTGGTACTGTATCGCAGTTAACGTTTTATCGGGGTGCCGCAATGAGGACAGAACTTTGCATCGGGAACGAGCGGAGTGCCACATAAGGCACAAAAGCGCGGTCCATCCATAGAGGTTGCAGCCTGCTGGAATTGCTGCTCGCCCCTAAACCGAGGCGAGTCCTGCTGGCGCGTTAGGTTAATATGCGAGTCGGAAGCGGATTCCAGAGGGGTCGACTGAGAATCGGTGGCTACACAAGACGCCATCTTCCTTCGGACAACAAAAACAACGACGATAACAACAACAGCCAATGCAACGGCAATTGCGCCGAAAATAACAGGACTGTGCAAGAAAGACTCTTCTGCCTTTTCAGATGACGCTGTTTTTAGAGGACTTCGTGCAATGTTCGACTTGTACACATCAACCCGAATGCCCTTTTCAGCAGGACCCATACAACAAACCAGCGTATCGTCATCAGCAAACCAGAGCTCGACCACACTCCTTCCGCTCTTTAAAGGCGTCTTAGAAGCAACGTTCTTATTTAAATCAAGCAATACCATCTTGTCATTGTTATCAGAATTAGTTTTAATTCCGAGCACATATCGACCATCATTGGACAATGAACCATAAGCGCCAACCGGACTAGACGGCTTTACTTTCTCCCCCTGCTTGCCCGAAGCACAATCATATACCGCGACTTCGTCAGAAGAAGTAGCATTACCTTGCGCAATTAAAGCCAATGAACCGCTCGAATTAACCGAGCAGATGCCATCATCTTCATTCGGGTAGTCAGGCTCTGAAAGACCGCAAACAGCATCATTTGTCATTTCGCCATTCTTCGACAACAGAGCGCCGTTGTTAAGGAAGGTGCCTTTGTCCGAAGTAATTGGAATGCCGGAAAAACAAAGGCCCAGAGGATAGACGGCTCCATAACTGTTATCCGTATCCAGTTCAACGCTAACGATATTCGCAATCGAAGCTGTGCCCAAGTCATAGGTAACTATTTTATTGCAACTTTTGCCATCTTCAGACCCATCGAACACTATGTATCCGTACATACCATCCGAAGACAGCCAGTAGTCGTCTCGTATTACCTCAAAAGAGGGCTCAACGCCAAGAGCATCATCATCTATAGCAAATTGCTCCTCAATCTCATCTTTTTCGAAATTGTACTTGCAAAACTGAATCGATCGAGATCCCGAAAGAAATAGAAATGATCTTCCGTCTTCAGACAGCTGAAAACGATGCGCACTGCCATCTGCAATAACGGAACTTCCAAGCTTATAAGTC
The DNA here is from genome assembly GCF_003471985.1 of Collinsella sp. AM15-2. Classification (NCBI taxonomy): domain Bacteria; kingdom Bacillati; phylum Actinomycetota; class Coriobacteriia; order Coriobacteriales; family Coriobacteriaceae; genus Collinsella; species Collinsella sp. AM15-2. The sequence goes on from NZ_QRKO01000001.1 coordinate 5,846, forward strand.
TTTGATTTATTTGAACTCAAATCATAGGCGGTAACCGACAGGCTATCCTCGTCGTACGCATATAACGTCTTTTCATCGGAAGAGAAGCAGCAGTAGCCATCCCAGCTGTTCTCGAGGGACATTTTGACACGCTTCTGCGTTCCGTCTTCAACGTTTAAAACCGTTCCATAATCGCCGGGGTCACCATTATTATCCTCGTTAAAGACGATGTACTTCCCCGATAAAGATCGGCACACAACACGCTCAGCGCTTTCCACCGTATATGTTTCTTTGAATTCCGGCGTGGGGACGTCGGCAGCGTAGGCGCCCAGCGGCGCGACAATAAGACTAGCGGCCAGCGCCAGGCCGGCTATTAGAAGCCCCCCCATTTCATTTTTCTCGTATTTGGCATGGTTTCCCCTTTCAATCGAGAAGTGAATATGACCTGAGGCTACGCTAAGCCTGAAAAAACCAAATGTGTTGCGCAACAATTCTCAACGTGCAAAAAAGTCGGTGGCGCACAACGGAATGGGACGGGGATTAAATAATCATTGCGCGCCGAATGATTATCAAATCCCCGTCCCTTTTTAAACATTGGGAAATCGAGCGTGGCAAGCGTATGCCTTCGGGGTATAAGACGGCTAATTGTATGCCGCTTTTTGAAAGGAACCCTTATGCCCAGCGTTGCCGTTCTTGCCGCCGATGGCTTTGAAACGATTGAATGCCTGACCATGGTCGATGTCATGCGTCGCGGCGGCGTGCGCGCCACGCTCGTCTCGATCATGCCCACGCGTGAGGTCGTAAGCTCGCTGCAGATTCCCGTAACCTGCGACGCACTCTTTGACGAGATTAACTTTGACGAGTATGACTGCGTCGTGCTGCCCGGCGGCCTGCCCGGCGCCACCAACCTGCGCGCCGACCAGCGCGTCTGCGACGTAGTCTGTGAGTTCGCCGCGACCAAGCATGTTGCCGCCATCTGCGCCGCCCCGTTTATCCTGGGCGAGCTCGACCTGCTCGAGGGACGCCATGCCACGTGCTTCCCCGGCTTTGAGAAGAGCTTCCCCGAGGGCACTTATACCGGCGACAAGGTCACGCACGACGGCAACATCATCACCGCCAGCGGCATGGCCCAGTCGCTCCCCTTTGCGCTTGAGCTGCTGCGTACGCTCGCCGGCGACAAGGCTGTCGAGAAGGTTGCCGAGGGCATTCAGCTATGATTTTGGCTTCGCAATCACCGCGCCGCATCGAGCTGATGCGCGAAGCGGGCTACGACATCCGCGTCATTCCCGCTGACATCGACGAGACTCCTTTTGATGACGAGGCCCCGCTTACGCTTGTCGAGCGCTTAGCTCGCGCTAAGGCTGCCGCCGTTGCCGCCGAGCATGCCGAGCCCAACGAACTGACCGTCGCGGCCGATACTATTGTCACCTTTGACGGCCAAATTTTGGGCAAGCCGGCAGACGGGGACGAGGCGCGCACCATGCTCCGCGAGCTTTCGGGCCGCACGCACCAGGTCGCAACCGGCGTCTGCATCGTTAAAGCCGGCGACGCTACAGCTCCGCATGCCGCCGAGAGCCTGTCGTTTGTCGATGTGACCGACGTGACGTTCTATGAGCTTACCGAAGAGCAGATCGAGCGCTATGTTGCCTCCGGCGAACCCATGGACAAGGCCGGGGCCTACGGCATCCAAGGCACAGGCGGCCGCATGCTTGTGCACGATATTTCGGGTGACTTCTACAACGTGGTGGGCTTGCCCATCGCTCGCGTCGCACGCGCGATTCAAAAACTCTCGTAATTGCATCTGGCGCTGGGTATCCCCCAGCGCCTACAATTTTGCCGTACCGTACGGATCCCGACTGGGCATAAGGCCCGGCGGAAAACCGATAGGAGAACACATGGACACACTGCTCGAAGCCATCGATGTTTGCAATGTCGATGGCTTTTGCTTTGGCAACTATACGGACGAGGAGGCTGGCACCGGCTGCACCGTAATCGTGGCGCCCGAGGGTGCCACCGGTGGCGTTGACGTACGTGGTGGCGCCCCCGCTTCGCGTGAGACCGACCTGTTGCGTCCCGAAAACACCGTCGATAAGGTCCACGCCGTCTGCCTTTCGGGCGGATCGGCCTTTGGCCTCGAGGCTGCAAGCGGCGTGGCCCGCGAACTCGAGAGCCGCGGCATCGGCCTTCCCGTCGGCCCCACGCAGGTGCCTATCGTGTGCTCCAGCTGTATCTTCGACCTCGCCTTTGGTAACCCCACCGTTCGCCCCGACATAGAGGCCGGCATCGCCGCCGTGCGCGAGGCACTCGACAACACCCCCACCACGCTCGAGCAGGGCAATGTAGGTGCCGGCACCGGTGCCACCGTGGGCAAGCTCATGGGCCCCGCCACCTGCATGAAGGCCGGCCTTGGCGCCGCCGCCGTGGCACTCGGCCCCGTCAAGGTGGGCGCCGTGGTCTCGGTCAACGCCTGCGGCAACGTTGTCGACCCCTTCACCGGCGAGTGGGTCGCCGGCATGCGCGCCGCAGCCGATAGCGACCAGATCGTCGACATGGAACTCGCAGCCTTTGCTGCCGCCGGATCCATGCAGATGCCGCTCGACCGCACCAACACCACCATCAGCTGCATCGTCACCAACGTGGAACTCACTAAGGCACAAGCCACCAAGGTCTCCCAGATGGCCGCAGACGCCTACGCACACGCCATCCGTCCCACGCACACCACCAACGACGGCGACACCATCTACACCCTCGCCAGCGGCAAACTGGGCGCCCAGGCAAGCGCCGCCGTTCCCCTAGACCTGCTGGGCATGCTCGCCGTAAGGGCTTTGCAAACCGCCATCGTAAACGGAGCCAAAACCGCCAAAACCTCCCACGGCATCCCCGGCGCCGCGAAGTAAACTAGCTCGTCCGGTTGCCCGGTGGGTCTTGGTTATGTTTGCTGCTCTACAGTCCTGGCTCGCACGAAGAGCACATTAAGTGCTCTTCGGCTCGTGCGGAACTCGCGACAAACATGACCAAGACCCACCGGGCAACCTACCAACCAAGTCTTTTCAGCCCAGGCCCATGTATACCGCGCGTCCAAGGTCTTCAAATTCAGCTTGCTGACATAAAGCAAGACATAACAGAGGACCCCTGGTCCTTAACTTGATACGAGTTCCGCACGCAAAGGAGGCGCCAGTGGCGCCTCCGTCTTGCGCAGGACTGTTCGAAGTAGCAAGTTAAGGACCAGGGGTCCCCGTTACCCGAGCGTTTCTGCCCTAGTTGAATTTGAAGATCTTTGAGGCAAGACGGTATAGGCCAAGTGTGGTTTTGTCTCCGGCACGACCGCGGAGGTTAGTGAAGAAGCCGACCACACCGTAACGTGCACGACGATACATACGCTCGTCATAGGCCTTCAGGTCCGCCCACAGCGTCTTCAGGCGCTCGTCGGCGCAATCCTCGTCGGAAAGCTTGGTGAGCACCGAGCAGATCGCCATCATCATAGTGAAATAACCCATCATGTACGAGCGCAGACGCGACGACTCAACATCGCTGTTCAGGTGGTACGACTCCATCATGATACGCGTAACTCGGAACTGCTGGTCCAGACGCTTGACCATCGTTGCCTCGTTGACGCTCTGGCCTTCGCGACCGATAAAGTAGCGGTAGAGGTCGATGTCGGCGTAGTACATGGTCTTGCAACGCGGCAGCGGCACGTAGGCGTAGATGTTGTCCACATAGAACGTGTGCGGCGGCATGGGAAGGTTGGACTCGCGCAGCACATCCGTGCGATAGCACAGGCTGTGCATGAGTAGGTTCTGGTCCAGGCGGAAATGACCGATCTGATCCCAGGAAAAGATCTTTTTGCGCGGCAGGGCAAATTTGTAACCGATAGCGGTATGCGTGCCCTCGTAAACCTTCTCATACACGTAGTTCGAGATAAACAGGTCAACGCGCTGGTCGCGCTCCTCAAAGCCACGCAGAATCGACAGCATGGTCGAAAGGGCAGCGCCGTCAAGCCAGTCGTCCGAGTCGACAACCTTGTAGTAGGTGCCCTGCGCCTCGCGCAAGCCCGAAAGGACGGCGATACCGTGGCCGCCGTTCTCCTGATGCACCGCGCGGATAATGCCGGGGTAACGCGCCTCCCACTCGTCGGCCTTAGCGGCCGTCTCGTCCTTGGAACCGTCATCGACGATGATAATCTCGATATCGGTGGCATAATTGCTCCCCTCCAAGATGGAGGTGATGCAATGGTCCATGTCCTTAGCGGCGTTATACGAGGGAATACCGAATGTTATGACTTTATGCATGGCAGGCGATAATCTCATCCGAAAGATCGAGGGCGGAATTGGTCACGGCATCCATATCGTAGTAACGATACTCGGCCAGACGACCCACCGGGTGGAAGTTTGTCAGGTTCTGGACGCGCTCAAGATAGCGCTCATAGAGCTCGCGGTTCTCGGGCTCAAGAATGGCGTAATACGGCGTCTCGCCCGAGCCGGGCGTATAGGCCTTGGAGTACTCCTTCATGATGGTGGTCTTGCCGGGCAGGACCTGACCGGTCATGTTCTTGAACTCGGTGATGCGCGTGTAATCCTCGCTCGTGGTGTAGTTGACGGTGCCCACGGGCTGGAACTGGTCCATATCGAGCGTCTCGAACTTCATGTCGAGCGTGCGGTACGGCAGCGCGCCCAGGTCGAGGTTGAACAGCTCATCGAGCGGACCGGTATAGACAATCTCGCCGCCGTAGACCTTGCCACCGATCTTGACGGTGGTCTCGTCGATCTCAAAGAGATCGCGGGCGTCCACGTCGCAGAACACGTCGATCAGGTCGTGGTCGAGCATATGCTCGAACAGCGCCGTGTAGCCGTCCTGCGGCATACCCTGGAAGGGAGCCTGCGGGAAATAGCGGTCATCGTCGCCCACAAAGACGGGAACACGACCGGTGATCGAGGGATCGATCTGGTCGGGCGTCTGGCCCCACTGCTTCATGGTGTAATGCAAAAAGACGTTCTCGTAGACGTAATCGGCGACCTCGGCCAAGTCGGGGTCGTTCTTCTTACGCAGCTCCATAATGGGCACCTTGACATCCTTGCCAAAGGTCTCCACGAGCTTCTGATACAGCTCCTCGCCGCGCTCATCACCAAAGGCGAGCTTGAGACTCGCATGGTTGAAGGGCACGGGCATAAGGGTGCCGTTGATGTTGGCGAGCACCTTGTGCTGATAATCCGTCCACTTGGTAAAGCGCGACAGGAAATTGTGCACGCGCTCGTTAAAGGTGTGATAGATATGCGGACCGTACTCGTGGATCAGGATTCCGGCCTCGTCAGTGCAATCATAGGCATTGCCCGCAATGTGGCTACGGCGCTCCAAAACGGCAACACGATAGCCGATGGTCTCGGCAAGACGGCGGGCGCAAACGGCACCGGCATATCCAGCACCGACGACAATCATGTCGTACGCGCCGGCGTTAAAGCCTTCAGGCAGGCCTGAGGTAATCTGCATCGATACTCCTTGTCAAAAGCCACGGGCTCGTTAGCTGGGCTTTTCTCGAACATTCTTCGAGACATATTTATCAGAGCGATTATAGCGCTAATGCGTCCTATAATGAGCTTGCCACACAAGGAAAGCTCAAGCACCGCGGCGTACATAATTGAAAGGTAAACCCGCTAGCAGCGGGTTTATTCGTGAACAGCCGGGCGCCTGGAGCTTAGCGAAACGCTTGCAAGGAGTAACATGAGCGATTTCCTAAACCGTATGAAGTCTGCCGCCAAGGCCGACCTTAAGACCATCGTCCTGCCCGAGGGCGAGGATCCGCGCACCATCGTCGCGGCCAACAAGATCATCGAAGAAGGCCTGGCCAACATCGTCATCCTGGGCGATCCCAACGAGATCAACGTTCCCGGCGCCACCGTCATCGACCCGCGCAATGCCGAGAAGCACGAGGAGTACGCACAGAAGTTTGCCGAGCTCCGCGCCAAGAAGGGCGTTACCATCGAGCAGGCTCGCGCCCAGGTGATGGACGCCACCTACTTTGGCACCATGATGGTCAAGATGGGCGACGCCGACGGCCTGGTCTCCGGCGCCTGCCACTCCACCGCCGACACCCTGCGCCCCGCGCTTCAGATTCTCAAGACCGCCCCGGGCACCAAGCTGGTCTCGGCCTTCTTCGTGATGTGCACCGACACCCCGCAGTTCGGCACCGACGGCACGCTGATCTTCGCCGACTGCGGCCTCAACATCAACCCGTCCTCCGACGAGCTCTCCGAGATCGCCATCGCCTCCGCTCACTCCTGGTCCACCTTCATGGGCAATGTTGAGCCGCACGTGGCCATGCTCTCCTACTCCACCATGGGCTCCGCCGGTGGCGAGGTCGCCAAGAAGGTCCAGGAGGCCGTGAAGTTCTGCAAGGAGAAGGCACCCGAGCTCGCCATCGACGGCGACCTGCAGCTCGATGCCGCTATCGTCCCCACCGTCGCCCAGCTCAAGGCTCCCGGCTCCTCCGTTGCCGGCAAGGCCAACGTGCTCGTGTTCCCCGACCTCGAGGCCGGCAACATCGGCTACAAGCTGGTTCAGCGCTTCGCTGGCGCCGACGCTTACGGCCCCATCCTGCAGGGCATCGCCAAGCCGGTTAACGACCTTTCGCGCGGCTGCTCTGCCGACGACATCGTGGGTGTCGTAGCCATCACCGCCGTCCAGGCTCAGATGGCTGAGTAGCGGACGTATCCCCTCGGGACCCTACAGGGTAAAGCTCTGAAAACGTCCTCGGACATGCATGAAGCCCCCGCTGCGCACTACGTGCGGCGGGGGCTTCATGCGTCCTGCGGAATGTTTTCAGAGCTTTACCCTGTAGGGTCCCTGCCGCCACGTGGCAATCAGGGCATCTGGGGTGGACGGCGGCTTGGCTACGAGCTGGGGCTGAGGATCTGAATGGATGGGTGCCGTTGTTGGGAGCGCAGGCGTTGCTGGCGGTGATCACTTTGGGACTGGAATTTCCGCCTGCTAGCAAAAAGGCCTCCTGAGCTGCTGCTCAGGAGGCCTTTCGTTCAATCGCAAGCGAACGCACTAGTTATTCGCGGTCAGACGCTCGACGTCGTGGGCGATCATGTATTCCTCGTCGGTGGGGATGACCATGACCGTGACGGCGGAACCGGCGGCGCTGATGACCTGCGGACCGTTGCCCACGGCCTCGCGGTTCTTGTTGTTGTCGATGCGCACGCCCAGCCACTCGAAGCAGTCGCAGAAGGCCTTGCGGATCGACCAGTCATTCTCGCCGATGCCGGCGGTAAAGGTAATGGTGTCCACGCCCGCCATGGAAGCGATCATGGAGCCGGCCTGCTGCATGGCCTTGTAGGCGAACATATCGAAGGCGAGCAGGCAGCGCTCGTCGCCCTCGGAGGCGCGCGTACGGATGTCACGGGCGTCGTTGGAGATGCCCGAGATGGCAAGCAGGCCAGACTGCTTGTTCATCATGTCGTCGACTTCCTGGTAGCTGTAGCCGCCCTCGCGCTGCAGGTAGCACACGGTGGCCGGATCGATGGAGCCGCAGCGGGTTCCCATCATCAAGCCGTCGAGCGGCGTGAGCCCCATCGTGGTATCGCGGCAAACACCGTCCTCGATAGCGGCAAGCGAGGCACCGTTACCTAGATGGCACGAAAGCAGGCGGTGGCAGCGCGAACCCAGGATCTCCTTGGCCATCATCCACTCGTAGCGGTGGCTCGTTCCGTGAGCGCCGTACTTGCGCACGTGATACTTGTCGCACACGTCCTTGGGCAGGGCGTAGGTGTAGGCAACCTCGGGCATGGTCATGTGGAACGAGGTGTCGAAGACGGCCACGTTGGGCAGCTCCGGATACTTCTCGCGGCAATACTCAATCGCCGCGGCCTCGCCGTAGTTGTGCAGCGGAGCCAGGGGAGCCACCTCAAGAATCTTGGCCATAACCTCGTCGTCGACGACAGCGGAATCATCGAAGTACCAACCGCCCTGAACGATGCGATGTCCAATGCCATCGATCGTAAAGTCGGTCTTCTCGAGCTCCTCGAGCACACGTGCGATAGCCGAACGGTGATCCGGGAAGGGAACCTCCTCGGTTTGCTTGGCGCCACCGTTCTCGGTGTGGCCAAAGATGCCCATGTCCGAACCGATGCGCTCGCAGTTGCCCTTGGCGAAAACCTCGCGGGTATCGGTATCCAAAAGCTGATATTTAAGGCTTGAGCTACCGGCGTTGACAACAAGTACGTTCATGAGACTCCTTTGCAGTGCGATACGGTCGGCGCAGACCGCTCAAGGCGGCCGTATGTTAATAAGAAGTTATCACAACTTGATAAATAGCTATCAGGCATATCGCCCAACGAGTTCAAAAGAGGGGCTGAACGGCATGTTGCCGTCCAGCCCCTCCCCTCTTGTAATTACTTGGCGTTGACGATGCGCTCGACGTCGGAAGCGATCATGAACTCCTCGTCCGTGGGGATGACAAAGATTTTGACCTTGGAATCCTTGGCAGACAGGCACCAAGCGCCGTCACCACGCAGGGCGTTGCGGACATGATCCATCTTGACGCCCATAAAGGCCAGGCGGTCGGCAACGCCGGCGCGGACGGCCGGAGCATGCTCGCCGATGCCGGCGGTAAAGACCAGGGTGTCCATACCGCACATAGAAGTAGCCATCTCGGCCGCCTTGGCGGCAATCTTGTAGACAAACATGTCGAAGGCGAGCTGAGCCTCGGGGTCGCCAGCGGCGGCGAGCTCCTCAACGTTGCGGCAGTCGTTGGTCTTGCCACCGGTCACAGCCAAAAGGCCGGACTTCTTGTTCATCATCTCGTCGACCTCGTCGAAGGTGTAGCCGCCCTCGCGCTGCAGGTAGCACACGGTAGCCGGGTCGATGGAGCCGCAGCGGGTGCCCATCATGACGCCGTCGAGCGGCGTCAAGCCCATGGTGGTGTCCATGCACTTGCCGTCCTCGATGGCGCACAGGGAAGCGCCGGAGCCGATATGGCACACGACGACCTTGCGGGCCTCGCCGTTGGTCATCTCGGCGACCTTCTTGGAGATGTAGCGGTAGCTGGTGCCGTGGGCGCCGTACTTACGGATGTGCAGCTTGTCGCAGACGTCCTTGGGCAGGGCGTAAGTCTTGGCGACCTCGGGCATGTTGAAGTGGAAAGCGGTGTCGTAGACCGTGACGTTGGGCAGGTCGGGATACTGCTCCAGGCAGTACTCGATAACGTTGGCCTCGGGGTTGTTGTGCAGCGGGGCGAGCGGAGCGACCTCGCGGATCTTGGCAAGGACGTCCTCGTCGACGAGGGAGGAATCGCCAAAGTACCAACCGCCCTGAACGATACGGTGGCCAATGCCCTCGATCTTGACGCCGTTAGCCTCGAGGTCCTTCAGGACGACCTCGATGGCGACCTTGTGGTCGGGGAACTCGATGTTCTCGGTCACCTTCTTGGAGCCGTTGGCAGCGTGGGTGAAGGTGCCGCCGGTAAAGCAGACGCGCTCGCAGGAGCCCTTTGCGGACACCTTGTGGGACTTGGTATCGATGACCTGATACTTAAGGGTCGAAGATCCTGCGTTGACGACCAGAACGTTCATGTGTCTCCCTACTAACAGGCGGTGTGGCGCCGCCAGGTTACATACGCTTCAATAATAAACCCAAACGCCCTCGCGCTCGGGTTTATTGCGTTGATATATAAGTTATCGATGCCCAAATACTCACGGCCTTTGACTTGTAAGACGAAATAGCGCGGGGATATACACCAGGGAAGAAATCCCGAGCGCAACAAGCAATACGACTCGAATGCCCGCAACGCTACTCAACACAGCGTTGAGCAGATAGAAAAGAACGGCACCCGCCGCCACCATCTGGCTTTGAACCGAAATCAGTGAACAGCGCATCGAAGAATCGGCAGCATTTTGAAAAATTGAGTATTTGATTGGGGCAAACAACGAGTACGCAACCGTCTGCAGCACATAGAACACGGGCAGCAAATTAACCGGAGTAAGGGGAATCAAAAACAAAGCTGTCAATACTAAGCGAATGATGCCGCAAATACGCGCAAAACGGCCCTTGTCGACACGAGCAATCACACTGGGAACAATAAACCCTATGGAGGCGGAGGCAAGGAGCTGGACCGCAATGGTCACGCCCGAAGCGACGGCATTCATTCCGCGGCCTGCAAGCAACAGTGAGAAAAAGTCTTCCAGGGCGACGAAGGCAAATGCCTGAGAACAGTCCATGATAAACGCTGACCGAAGAACGCCACTACAGGCAATAGCGGCACCGATCATCTTCGGGCCAATCCCACGCTCAGGTGTCGCCGCAGTGCCCCCTCTTCGCATCTCAGGAATGCAGACAACGACAACCAACGTCAACACCATTGCGATGATATCTGCCGAAAGACCAATGAGGTATGCACCGACGGACGAAATGAAACCGCCCACTCAAGCGGAGATGGCATAAGAGGCATAGAAAACAAATCGCTCAACGACATTAAGTCTTACGAGCTGGTCCTGAGAGACGCTGTCAATGTAAATCGCTTCTATGGATCCGCTCACACATGCAACGGCAAAACCTTTGAGAGCAAACGCGCCGATTAAAAGCAGAGGAGAACGGACGAGAAGCAGGGCGGCGTAGTATCCAAGCATTCCCACAACGCCAACGAGACCGCCAGTCTTTCGTCCAAACCTATCAGCAATATAGCCAGTGGAAACTTCGAGGATGAACTTGCTCACTTGATATGCAATCATCATGCTAGAAATCGCTACCATCGAAAGCCCGACGAACTCAAGGTAGACAGTTAGAAAATACAAGATGGTGCTGAAGTTCGGCAGAAAAACGAACGTCATATAAAACAAAACCGTACGGTTTTTCATGCTCCGCCCTCCAAGAGTCAGCAATCTAAATCGGAATCTTGGAAAAGCATGAGGGCAAAGCTGTCAGCTATGTGTTAAAAGGCGTCAATAATCACTTGACGTCTCGAAGCCAATTAATTTCACGAAGCAAGATGACGCAATAGGTGCAGAAAAACCGTCTGGTGTCGATCAGTCCAGGAATTTTGCCGATAGCAAAAGTAGATAGGCAAGGTTACATCACGCGAACCTTCAATGGAGCACTCACTCACTTCTGACCCATCCGATGCGAGAGAGGACCCAGACAAACTCAATATCAATCCCCCGGCTTGAAGAAACTCAGTCTGAGCCCTGCTTCCGTATTCAACATCACGGAAGCGAAAATTGACGAGCTGGGCTTCGGGACATTGATTGATTGCATTGAGACAGGGTGACAAATTAATGGGAACAGCGAGCCTGCCGCCCAGTAACTCGCGAATGGTCATGGCGCCCACAGATTGATGACCCGCTGGGCACGAAAGAACCTTGAGCTCTTTTTCACCCAAATATTTTGAAGAAAGGACGCTGTCCCGTGGTTCCTCGAATGAGATAGCCGCGTCCGAAATTCCAAGTATAAGTGATTCAAAGCATGTTGCCGTTGGCTGATGCCACACATCAAGATGAATCTGAGGGTGCGAGCGTTCAAACGAGTCATACCATTTTTCGGCAAAAAGGCGCCCCCGTCCATGAAGGCAGGGGGCGTAAAGACGAAAGTGGCCATCGGGCGAAACGCCGTCGCCCCTCGATTGAGCGTACTTTTTGAGATCGTCGACTTGTGCCAAGATCACGCGTGCACGACGTGCAAATTCTCTGCCCGCCGGAGACAAAACAGCCTCCCCCGCCGATCGGTCGAGCAAAACAATCTGATACTCAGATTCCAACTTTTTGATTGCCGACGAAACGGCCTGCGGACTCACATGAACGGCGCGAGCTGCTTTGCGCACGCCGCCATAGTTCGCTACCGCTTGAAGGTATTCGAGTTGAGAAAGCTGCATAGATTACTCCAAAGGCAGCCAAGTCGACGGGCTACGCGCCCTCAGATGAGGTTCTCGCCCAGGTTCTTGCCGCCGAGGACGTGCATGTGGAAGTGCATGACGGTCTGGCCGGCGTTGACGCCCTTGTTGGAGATGACGCGGAAACCGTCCTCCAAGCCCTTGGCCTTAGCGACCTCCTGGATGGCGTGAGCCATGGCGCCCATGGTCTCGGCCGGTACGTTGTCAGCGATGTCGCTGTAGTGCTTCTTGGGGATCACGAGCGTGTGGACCGGCGCCTGGGGATTGAGGTCGTCGAACGCGATGACCTGATCGTCCTCATAGACAACGGTCGAGGGGATCTCGTGGTTGGCGATTTTGCAGAAGATGCAATCACACATGGTTGGTTCCTTTCTCACAGACCAAGGTAATTATATTTGGTCAGGATGGTTAGAACGAGAGGTTGTCGTCGGTGTTGGCGGCCTCGCCGTCGGCGAGCACGTCGTTGCCGTCGACGTCCTTGAGAAGCACCGAGACCTTCTGCTCGGCATCGGACAGGCGGGTGCGCAGGCTCTTGAGGAGCTCGACGCCGCGGGTATAGCTCTCGAGCGACTCCTCGAGCTCCATATCGCCCGACTCCAAGCTGCGAATGATGAGCTCCAGCTCCTGCGAGGCCTGCTTGTACGTAAGCTGCTCGACCGGGGTCTTCTCTGCCATATCTGTTTCCTTTCCTAAAGGTTTATCGCTATGAAACGCGGTCTATTCGACCGTATCGACCGTTGCCGCCACGTTGCCGTCTGCCATGCGCACGCGGATGGCGTCGCCGGGCTTAAAGGTCTTGGCGCTCGTGGCCACCCCATCATCGCTGTACGCGATGGAATAACCACGAGCAAGCACCTTGAGCGGCGACAGGGCATCGAGCGAGGCTGCCGCACGGCCCAGGTCGGACGCTGGCTTGTTGAGCATCGTGCGCCCCTGATGCTCCAGACGAGAACTCGCAAGCGCGAGCGCATGGCGCTTGCCATCGAGCCCCGAGGTGCTTGCAACCAGACGCTCGGGCAGGTGCTCAAAGTTGGAGCGGAATGTCCCGACCGAGCGCGCTATGGCGCCCGACAGGCGATCGGCCGTCAGGGCAAGCTCAGACTCGCGACGCTCGACCATAAATGTGGGGTCGTTGAGGCACGGGCGGCACGCGGCTGCATCGAGTGCGTCGCCCAGACGAGCCGTATAGGTGTCCCAGGCACGACGGCCGCGTTGGTCGAGCATTTCCAGATCGACCTGATCCGACCCGATCATCGAAGCCATCGCGGCGCCCAGACGCTGATGGCGCGTCTCGAGCACGTCGGCCAACTCCGTCATAGCCGGCGCCACCGATTCTGCCGCTGCCGTTGGCGTGGAGGCGCGACGGTCGCTCACCATGTCGCAGATCGAGGTATCGGGCTCATGCCCAATGCCCGTCACCACAGGCACGGGACAGGCTGCCACCGCACGGGCAAGCTCCTCGTCGTTAAAGGTCATGAGGTCCTCGAAGGAGCCACCGCCGCGCACCAGCAAGATGCAATCGGGTGCCGGCGTAATGGCAGCGGCGCGGCGCAAGCCTTCAATAAGCTCTGCCGGCGCACCCTCGCCTTGCACCTTGGCACCCACGCAAACAAGCTCGACAAGCGGGTTGCGACGGCGCAGTGTGCGCTTGACGTCGTCGATCACGGCACCCGAAAGCGAGGTGACGACTGCCACACGCGAGCAAAACACCGGAATGCGACGTTTGCGCGCCTCGTCCATCAGGCCCTCGCGACGCAGTTTTTCGGCCAACTGAGCCACCTGCTGACGCAGCAGGCCCTCCCCCGCCAGCGAGAACGAGCGGGCAACGAAGCTCATGCGACCCGTAGGCTTGTAAAGATTGAAGCTACCCTTAAAGCTCACCTGCATGCCGTCGCGCAAGTCGAAGGTACGCTTAAGGTAGGCGCCCTTCCAGATGATGCAGTCGACGGCGGCCGAGTCGTCCTTGATTTGGAAGTAGCAGTGGCCGCTTCGGGCATTGGGACCGCGGAAACCCGTGACCTCACCCAAAACGCTCAGCTGCGGAATGGCATCGAGCGCGCCGGCGGCGATCTCTACCGCTTGGCTCACGCTGAGCTCTTTGCGCTCCTGCTCTTCCGATCCGTCGAACTCGGCGGAAACGGTATTGCCGGTCAGATTCCAGCCTGCCACGCAGCCCCCTTTCGTCATCGTGCACAAGGGCTTCGGCCCTGCGCAAATTCAAGTCCAACACATAGTACAGCGCCGCGGGGACACAAATCCCCACGGCGCCCGTCGGTCCCATTTGTTATCGGTTGGAGTTTCTGTTGTAACGAGCCATAAGGTAGAGCAGCTGAATGATCGAAGTGAGCGCTGCAGCAACATAGGTAAGCGCAGCGGCCGTCAGGACCTTCTTGGCACCGTTGACCTGCTTGGAGCTCATACCCGACTGCTCAATATACGCCACGGCGCGCCGACTGGCATCAATCTCAACCGGCAGCGTAACCAGCTGGAACAGCACGCTAAACGAGAAGAAGATCAGTGCGAGGGTCGTGAGTCCCGCGATGTTCATAAACAGGCCCATGAGCAGCACGATCGTCCAGGTGTTCTGGGTAAAGTTGACGACGGGGACCAAAGCGGTGCGCACCTTCATCATGGCATAACCACTTTGACGCTGAGCGGCGTGACCCGCCTCGTGACAAGCGACGGCAACGCTTGCGACCGAACCGCCCGAACGGTTGGCGTCCGAGAGATACAGGTTGTTATCCTGCGGGTTGTAATGGTCGGTGAGCTCACCGGCGACACCCTTGATACCCACGGCATTGCAACCGCTGGCGTCAAGCATGCGGCGAGCGACCGTGGCACCCGTGTCACCGTCTGAGCGAACCTTGGACCAGGTTTTGTACGTCGAGTTGATATAGTTCTGTGCGGCAAGGCCAAGTACCGTGCAGACAAGAACAACCAGCAGGTACAGCGGGTCGATGCCAAAGCCATATCCATAGTAATAGGGCATGCGAATTCCTCCGAATCGAGTTACACGTTGGAGGCATTCTACCCACTCGCCCAGCAGGCAAGTCAGCATCGATGTTTAGGCATTGTCAGCGAAAACGGCCGAGAGCGAGCAAGGTGACGTGAAAGAGAAGCGACGCGTACTTTGGTACGCGAGCGACGATTGAACGTCAGATTGCCGCTCTCGGCCGTTTGCAGCGTCGAGCTGTTACGCGGTTTGGTAAAACCGCGTAACTATATACCTATAACAACTCAATCTTTCCGTCCTTCACGGTGAGGCCCATGTTGCCGGAAAGCAGATCGTCCAGGCGCGAGCCCACAAGCTCAAAGCGCCAGC
The DNA here is from genome assembly GCF_003471985.1 of Collinsella sp. AM15-2. NCBI lineage: Bacteria > Bacillati > Actinomycetota > Coriobacteriia > Coriobacteriales > Coriobacteriaceae > Collinsella > Collinsella sp. AM15-2. The sequence goes on from NZ_QRKO01000001.1 coordinate 21,022, forward strand.
CTTCGCGCAGGGGACTCTGCTCGGGATGCTCAATGTAGTCGGCCAGGTCATCGCGCGAGGCAATGACCGAGGTCGCCACGCCCGAGCGCTCGGAGACCAAGCGAATAAGCGCATACATAAGGTCGGTCACGCTCTCCAACTCCGGCGAAATCTGGCGATGCCCGCGCACCATGAGCGGCAGGCGGTCGTGCGGGCAGCTCGCGCCGCGTTTGATGGCCATGAGCGCGCCGTCCACATCGCGCTCCCCCAGCTGGTCGGTGCCGCGGATGCTGCGGAACTCCTCGACGCGCACGGGATTGCGCTTGACGAGCGCCAGCAGCGTATCGTCGGACATGACCCACTTGCGCGGGATGTTGCGGCGCTCGGCGCGGTCCTCGCGCCAGGCGGCGAGCTCGCGCGCGATGCCCAACTGGTGACGGCTGCACGAGTTGATGCGCTTGACCTTGCGGAATGCCTCGTGACGATCGGCGCGATAATGCGACTCGTCGGCCAGCGGACGCAACTCGTCGAGCACCCAGTCCACCCGGCCCAGCTCGCGCAGGCGACTCATCATCTCGGTATAGGCAACGATCAAATACTTGACGTCATCGATCGCGTACTCAATCTGCTTATCGGTCAGCGGGCGGCGCGACCAATCGGTCAGCGACTCGGTCTTGGGCAATGAGACACCGCAAAACGTCTGCACGAGCGCGCCGTAGGAAATCTGCTGGCGCTCGCCCAAAAAGGCGGCGGCCACCTGCGTGTCAAAAATGGGACGCGGCAGCGCGCCCACGGTATGGAGCATAACCTCCATATCCTGCGAGCAGGCGTGAAATACCTTGGTCACGCTCTCGTCGGCCATGAGTTCGGCCAAGGGAGACAGGTCGTCGATCACCAGAGGATCGACCGCGACGCTCTCGGCAGGGGTGGCAATCTGAACCAAGCACAGGCGCGGGTGGAACGTGCGCTCGCGCAAAAACTCGGTATCGACGGCAATCGCGTCGAACTCGAGGGCGCGCTGACAAAAGTCGAGCAGAGCCTGATGTGTGGAAATGTACATATCAACCCATCGAATAAGGTTAGGCCCGAAAAACACGGGTAGGATATCGGCATTGCCCTACAACTATACTCGGTTAGTCACAGAACGGGAACGTAAGTATGCGCTGCCTTATCATCCACAACCCGGCATCGGGCCCCAGCTCAGATGAAATCTACGCGTTCACGCACGCCCTCGCGCAGGGCGGCGACGAGGTCGTGATGCGTTTTATCGGCGATGGCATGGAACCCGAGGACGCCGTGGCAGACGTGCGCGAGTTTGATCGCGTGGTGATTTCGGGCGGCGACGGCACCGTCTCCAACGTGCTCGACCAAATGCGCGGATGCGGCGTCCCCACGCTCGTCTTCCCCTCCGGCACGGCTTGCCTGTTCTTTAACAACATTGGCAATGCCCCCGAGGCCGCGGCGCTCGCCAAGGCCTGCCGCGTCGGCCGTACCGTCAAGGCGGACATGGGCGAGCTCTTTTGGCTCGACGAGAACGGCAACGAAAAGCGCCACGGCTTCATCATCATCGCCGGATCGGGCTACGACGCCGAGATCATGATGAAGGCCGCCCCCACCAAAAACGACATCGGCGAGATCGCCTACTTCCTATCCGCGCTCGCTACGCCCAACCCCACGGTGGCGCACTTTACGATTGAACATGACGGCATTGTCGAGGAGCTCGATGGCATCTGCTGCATGGCCGGCAACACCTCGGTCATCCAAAACGACATCAACCTGTTCCCCGACTGTCGCATGAACGATGGCATGGTCGACATCGCGGTCATCGAGCCCGTAAAAACCGTGCAGCTGCTCCCGACCGTGATCACCGCCGCGCTCGACCCCGCCGGCAAGGTGCTCGGCCGTCCGCAGTTTAAGATCATCCAGACCAAAGAAGCCAAGATCACCTGCACCCCGTCGCTGGGCATGCAGTTCGATGGCGAAATCATCTCCAGCAACTCGGGCGTCTTTGGAGCCCGCGCACTTCCGCAATGCCTCGACCTCATCGTCGACGAATTCTCCCCACTCGGAAAATAGGAGGACCCCATGAACGACAATCCCCTGCTCGGCTTTATCGTCATCGTTTTGGCCATGCTCATCGGCTATGCGATTAACGTTATCCACCGCCGGAAGAAGTAATTCCACATTGGTATGATATTCATCCAATCATCGTCTCCCCCGTTGTTTATGCATTTGCCAAACAGCGGGGGATTTTTCTTTGCGCCCCGTGCAAGGTGCTTTATTCAGGTAGAGTAATTGCAGGGTGCCTTTATTTAAGTAAAGCTACATAATGAGTATTCTTATCCGTTCATCGCATATTTTAGGACGCTCATCGAGTATTTCATCGAAATAGATGAATACTCTTTAGACTTCCTATAGGCTAATAGATGTATTTATTAGCTGAGATTCCACATAGCTTTGCGGGGTCTCAACAGTTGGGAGGGATTATGAGGTTTACTCATCCTGTCAACACGCTCAAGAAGCTCGGCTGCGGCCTTGCGTTTGGAGCAGCGGCTATCATGGCCATGCCGACTTCGGCACTCGCCTGCACCCAGATCTACATGGGCAGCAAGCTGACGGCAGACGGCAACACGTACTACGGCCGTTCCGAGGACTTCGGTCCGCGCTACATCAAGCACTTTGGCATTGAGCCCGCACACAAGGACGGCAACGAGTACACCTCGGTCGAGTCCGGTTTTGAGTACAAGTCCAAGGGCGCAACCTACCGCTACACCTTCGTTCGCGACAACCCCTCGCAGTGGGAAGATCGCTACGACGCATATTCCGAGGCAGGCATCAACGAGAAGGGCGTCTCCTGCTCTGCCACGTTGAGCACCTCCTATAACGAGAAGGCCGAAGAGGCCGACCCCATCACCGAGGAGACTGGCATTGGCGAATACAACTACGCCAGCGTCATTCTGGGCGAGAGTGCCACGGCCCGCGAGGGTGTCGAGCTCCTCGGCAGCCTGATTGACGAGCAGGGCGTCTGCTCCAACGACCAGATCATCATTGCCGACAACAACGAGACCTGGTTGTTTGCAGCGCTTTCCGGCCATCAGTGGATCGCCATGAGGCTCACTGACGATATCGCCTCGCTCAACCCCAACATCGGCAACCTCACCTATGACGTCGACCTCGACGACACCGAGAACTGCCTCCACTCCGAGGGCATCGAGTCTATGCCTAAGGAGAAGGGCTTTGCCGAGTACACCGACGGCAAGTTCGACGTCGCCAAGACCTACGGCGAGGAGATTGGCGAGGCCGGCATGCACCAGTGGTCGCGCTATATCCAGGGCCGCGATTACTTCATGGCTCCGCTTGCCGAGGGCACCGACTACGAGATCGTCAAGGACGAGCGCGAAGACGCTCGCGCGACGACCGGCGCCCTGGTCCACGAAATGCAGCCGCTGTTCTTTACGCCCGGCAAGTCCGACTGGAACACCTTTGAGATGATTCGTTCCTTCGCCGCTCGCGGCGAGAATGTCGCCGGCCTCAACGCCAACACCGACGGCGCCTATGCCATCGGCTCCAACCGCAACACCGAAATCCACACCTTCCAGATCCGTCACGGCATGGACCCCGAGATCGCGACCATCCAGTGGGAGATGCTATCCAACGCCGAGTTCTCCGTCGCCATCCCCCTCTATTCCGCACTGCTCACCGAGGTCAGCCCCTACTTCAGCGATCAGGATGTCTCCTTCGATCACTGCGAAGAGGAAGACGTCGTGAACAACGAGGAGCCCAAGAACTCCATCAACTACGTCCTCATGGACATCAACACGCTCGCCTATGAGAACCGCGACCACTGCGCCGCCGGCGTCCGCGCCTATCTCGACGCCCTGCAGAAGGAACTCATCGAGCAGAACCTGACCGTCGACGAGGCCATGCAGGCCGAAGAAGGCACCGAAGCCCGCACCGCCCTGGCCAACAAGGCCGGCAAGGCTGCAACCAAGAACACCTATGTTAAGTGCAAGGCCATGCTCGAGGAGATGCGCGACTACCTCCAGGAGGGCGATTTCTCCGAGGAGTTCGTCCCGAGTGACTACGATGCTGACAACGACTGCCTGGTCGAGTCCATCACCTACGCCGACGAGGCCCTTTCCGATGAGGACGTGGCCGAGCCCGAGGCCGAAAAGAAAGAGGTCACCGAGGAGAAGTCCGAGGGCAACAACATGGCCGCCATGGCCGTTGGCGCCGTCGTCATCATCGGTGTCTGCGTCTACGTGATCTATCGTCGCAAGAAGGCCTAAGGCCCTCATGTCTTAGCTGAGCGGACAAGGCAGCCATGGCAGCCTCGCCCGCTTAGCCCGCTCTTTTGACCGACGGGAAACCCGGGAAACCCGCTTGAAATCTTTTTAAAAAAGATTTCCCCGCACACACTTCGCTGTGCTATAGTGCAGCGCAACAGCAACTAGGTGCGACCGCGCCACGGCATCACGAAAGGAGCCACCAACATGAAGAACACGATGAAATCTCTCAACAACTGGTGGTGGCGTGATGCGAATACGATCGGTCGACAGTGAGTCCCTCACGCCTGTTTTTGCGCTCTAGGTGATTGGAAGGCCTCCGGTTTCGACCGGGGGCCTTTTTCTATCTCGAGCCCAATCGCATTCGCATCACGCGCCTCCGCTTTTCTCTTGCAATCCCCTTCCGAAAGGATTTTCACCATGTCTCAGAACACCACCGCCACCCAGCCCCGCACCGTCCAGACCGCCGACCGCGGCAAACTCGATGTCCGCGCCCTCGTCCTGCTCGCCATCCTGCTCGCCGCCGGCTTCATCCTCAACTTCACCGTCGGCAAGGCAATCTCGGGCATCTCGGGCGGCATGATCAGCCCCGAGTTCATCATCTCGGCCTTCTGCCTCACCATCCTGGTCGTTCGCCCCAACATCGGCCAGGCGCTCGTCATTGGCCTCATCTCGGCTGCCGTAATCCAGATCACCACCACTTCGCCGTTCATCGATTTTGCCGCCGAGGGCATCGCCGCCATGCTCATGGCCGGCATCGTCAACGGCGCCGGCAAGAACGGTCAGGTCAAGCCCGCCATCGCCATTGTCGCAACCTTCCTGACCACCTTTGTCTCCGGCGTTATCTTCATGGTCATCAAGATGGCCATGCTCGGCGTGGTTGGCGAGCTCGCCGCCGCCATGCTGCCCGTCGTCGCCATGACCGCCGTCTTTAACGCCATTCTGGTCGGTGCCCTCTACTTGCCCATCCAGAAGGCCCTTAGGCTCAATTAACCCGCTCGGCTTTACGAGCCACCCCATCTTGGCGTTCATTCGTCGCTCGCGTACCCAAGTACGCTTCGCTCCTCTTTCGCGCCAACCTGGGGCCCCTCGTAAAGCCGTCTCCGCACTCCACCAACAAAGACTGTCCCAAACAACTAGCTCTTGGGGACGTTCTTAAACGACTAGTCATGTAAGAACGTCCCCAATGACTATGAAAGGTATCCATGGAAACGATCATCAACGTCGACGATGTCTCGTTCTCCTATGGCACGCAGACCGAGCAGGCGCTCAGCCACATCTCACTCGGCGTGAACAAGGGAGATTTCATCGGCATCATCGGGCCCTCGGGCGCCGGCAAGTCCACGCTTGCCGCCTGCCTGTCGGGCGCCGTGCCCCACCACTACACCGGCACGTTCTTTGGGTCCGTCATGGTTGACGGCCACGACACCTGCGAAGCCTCGCTCACCGACGTATCGCAAATCGTCGGCAGTGTGCTGCAGGATATCGACACGCAGATGGTCGCTTCGGTCGTCGAGGACGAGATGCTCTTTGGCCTCGAGAACTTTGGCGTCCCCCATGACCAGATCGAGCAGCGCGTGAGCGAAACGCTCGAGACCGTCGGCATCAGCGACCTGCGCGACCGCGAGATCGCCACCCTCTCGGGCGGACAGAAGCAAAAGGTAGCCATCGCCGCCATCCTCGCCATGCGTCCGCGCGTCTTGGTTCTCGACGAGCCCACCGCGGCACTCGACCCTGCCAGCTCCACGCTGGTCTTCGAGACGCTGCGTGAGGCAAACCGCGCACTTGGAATCACCATCGTCGTCGTTGAGCAAAAGGTCGCCCTGCTCTCGGAGTACTGCAACCGCGTGCTCGTGCTCAACCATGGCGAAATCGCGCTGCAGGGCGAACCACACGAGGTCTTCGCGCATACCGACGAGCTCCGTGCCATCGGCGTCGACTGCCCTCGCGTCACGCGTATCTTCAATAGCCTCGAGGCCGATGGCCTGGTAAGCGGTACCCCTTGCTTGGATGTCGATGAGGCCGAGCGCCTGATTTCGGGCATCGTCGACCCCGCACGCGCGGCCAGCGAAGCCCAGGCGCCCGCCGGCTCCCCGCATGCACCGTCGTTGCGCCCTCATGCCAAGGACGCCGAACCCGTACTCACCTTCGACCATGTTGAGTTTGCCTATCCCAATGGCGGCGCCGCCGTACACGACCTCAACCTGACGCTCTATCCCGGCGAGCTCGTGGGCATCGTCGGCCAAAACGGTGCCGGCAAGACCACGCTCACCAAGCTGCTCACAGGCCTGCTTAAGCCCGCCTCGGGCAGCGTGCGCGTCACGGGACTGGATACCGCAGCCGTTCCCACGAGCCGCATCGCCCGCGAAGTCGCAACCCTCTTCCAAAACCCCGACCGCCAGATCTGCAAGGATACCGTACTCGACGAGGTCGCTTTTGGCCTGGAGCTTGCCGGCATCGACCGTGCCGAGGCTCTGCGTCGCGCTCGACTCGTTATCGACCGCTTTGGCCTGCCTGCCGATGAGGCACCTTTCTCGCTTTCGCGCGGCCAGCGACAAATGGTGGCGCTTGCCTCCGTCGTAGTTGTTGAGCCCAAGATCGTCGTGCTCGACGAGCCCACGAGCGGCCTTGATTACCGCGAGTGCATGACCGTCATGGAAACGGTGCGCACCATGGCCGAGCGCGGCTGCGCCGTTATCATGGTCTGCCACGATATGGAAGTTGTTTCCGACTTTGCCGAGCGTATCGTAGTAATGGCCGACGGTCGCATCCTCGACCGCGGCCGCACGCACGAGCTATTCTCGAACATCGATCTCATGCGGCGTGCCTACGTGGAGCCTCCCCAGGTTATTGAACTCTCGCGCCGTCTGGCATCTTCCGTCTCGCCCGCTTTTGCGCAGGTGAGCGAGGTCACCGATGTCGTTCGCATTACCAAGGAGATGGTCCGCCGTGGTTAACGTCATCGACTACATGCCGGGCGATACGCTGCTGCATCGCCTGAACCCCGTCGTCAAACTGGGCCTCGCCGCCGCCATCATCGTCGGCATCTTCTTGTCCGACACCTACGTGGCGCTGCTGGGCTTTTTGGCACTCACCCTTGCGCTGGGCGCCTATGCCGGTGTCGTCGACCGTCTGTTCTCGCTGCTCAAGTTGCTGATTCCGCTCGCGCTTATCATGCTGGTGCTCCAGCTGGCCTTTATGCGCGATGGCAACGTTGTGTGGGGCTTTATCACCGACACGGGCCTCATCACAGGATCGAAGGCCTGTCTGCGCCTGCTGGGTGTGGCGTTACCGCTCATCCTCATGCTCATGGTGACCAAGCTCAACGACCTTGCCAACGCCTGCGTCGAGGTGCTGCACGTACCGTATCGCTATGCCTTCACCTTTACCACGGCGCTGCGCTTTGTGCCGGTGTTTGGTCAGGAGATGAACGCCATCATGGAAGCGCAGACCACGCGCGGCGTCGAGTACGACACCAAGAACCCTATCAAGAAGCTTAAGCTCATGTTGCCACTGTGTGTGCCACTGCTCATCTCGAGCGTGGGCAAGACCGATGCCACGGCCTTGGCGGCAGAACAGCGCGGCTTCTATCTGCGCACGCGCGCCAGCTCGTACAAGCGCTACCCCATCAAGGGCCTGGACATCGCCGTACTCATCGTCAGCATCGCCCTCATCGCCATCGGCTTCCTGTTCTAGTTCGCCACCGACAGCAACCGCCCAACGCAAAAGGCCTCGGCTCGCACCAAACGAGCCGAGGCCTTTATTGTTTCACCAGATAAAACCTACCAAAATTAACCTGTCCCTTTTTGACGGGTCGGAAGCTAGAGGCGGTAGGGGACGCCGCTGCGGATGATGGATTCGCGCACCAGGACATCCATAGCATCGAGGGTGATCTCGGGCATCTCTCGATACTTCTGCAGCACCGATAGCTCGGTGCAGGCCAGAATGACACGGTCGCAGCCGCTACGGGCGAACTCCCACATCACGCGGTCGAACTTATCCATATCGGGCTCACGTCCGGCTTTCACATCATCGTAGATAAGCGACATCACATCGTTCTGACGTTTCTCGCTGGGATAGACGACCTCAACACCCGCAGCCTCGCATTCGCGGCCGTAGACGCCCGCGCCCACGGTTCCGTCGGTGCCCATGATGCCAATCTTGCGCACCGGCTCGGCCGGCATGCTCAGGTTGGGGTCGAACTCGCACTCCCCCATCACCGCACCCGCAAGGGCATAGCGCACCGACTCACGCGGCATGTGGATAATCGGCACCTTCGTAAACGACTGGATCTGGTCGTAGAAGTAGTGTGACGTGTTGCAGGGAATGGCAATGTGCGCACAGCCCAGCGACTCGAGTGCCTGGGCACACTCTTTCATGGTCGCCAGCAGCTTGGCGTGATCGCCAGTCTTAATGGCAAGCGTGCGGTCGGGCATGGTCGACTTGGAGAGCACCACCATGTCGATATGATCCTGATCGCAGGCAGCAGCCGTATGACGCACTACCTGGTCGTAGTAATACGACGTGGCCTCGGCGCCCATGCCGCCGATAACTCCCAGCTTTTCCATCGCCGCCTCCTTGGTGACGCTTGCGCAATTGCGCGTATCATACCCGCGCCCGCCCGATGTAAACCGGACGGGCGCCGCACTCATCTACTTGTAATACGTCTTGAACAGCTTAAAGTGGCGCAGCTTGGTGTGCCACATGCGCAGCCAGCGGTTAAAGACAAAGTCGCCCTTCATAAACGAAGGGTCGGCGCCCTTGCCTTCCTTGTCCAGGCGATGCACCTTAGCGCGCAGCTCGGGATCCTTGACGTATTTGTCGACGACGCCCATGGGGACGACCATCCACAGCGCCTCGTCCTGCGCCGTCACAAACTCCGGCTCAAACGGGCGGTTGAACACATACTCGTCCACCACATACTTGGCAACGTTAAAGCCACTGTTGGTGACGTAGTAGTTGCTGCGACCCTGGCGCGTGTTGAAATCGAAGAACTTAAACGAGCCGTCGCGCTCGTCGTACTTAACGTCAAAGTTGGAATAGCCCACAAAGTGAAGGTCCTCGAGCAACTTGCGCACGCCACCCATAAGCTCGTCATTGGGCTCGGTGATGATGCAGGCGTGATTACCGACGCCATGGGGCTGATGCTCCTCGAGCAGCACGTGACCCAGGCACATCATGCGGACCTTGCCGTTGCGGTCGGAATAGCTGGTGAGCACGCGCATGTACTCGTCGTTGCCGGGCACGCGATCCTGCAAGATCAGGTCGTCGGTGTAGCCGCTGGCATACGAGTCGCGAATGACCTGTTCCAGCTCGGCGCGGTCGGCAATCTCATAGGCCTTTTTCTGGCCCTCGAACTCGTGCTGCCACCACATGATGCCGTCAGAAGGCTTCAGAATCATCGGGTAAGGAAAATCGATCTGGTCGAGCACTTCGGCAGGTGCCTCGCCCTGGGCATTCAGCATCGCCATGGTGAAGGTAAAGGTATGCGGATAGGGCACGCCATGCTTCTCGCACAGCTCGTAGAAGATCTCCTTCTTCTGGCACTGCTCGAGCATGCTATAGGGAGCGTAAGGCGCGACGATGTTATCCGCCAACTCATGGGCATCCTTGGCCTGAGCCACAAGGGCAACATAGTTATCGCCACAGCCCACAAGGACAATCGTCTTATCGGCATGCGCTTGGGCAATGCCGTTGACGGTTTTGAGCATCACGGGCATGGTGTCGATATCCACGTTGGGCGTGTAGTCGATAATCTGGCTGCGGTACGCGGGACCCGTCTGATACTTGCCAAAGACCAGACTCATGACCTGGTACTCCTCGTAGAAGGCGCGCGCCACCGAATAGGCGTTGATGTCGCCACCGAGCAGCACGGGAATGAACTCGCGCTCTGTAAATTGCAATGCCATGGAAACTTCCTAACATGAACTGCCCACACAACGGGCGGTCTTTGCGCAACTGATTTATTCTAGCGTGCCGAGCCGCCGGTGCCCAAAGCTCCACCGTATCTATGGCAATCAGCGCAATTATCCAGCATGAAATCCGCCCTCGCCGTGATGGGACCCTGTAGTTGCAAAACCCCACATGAGGCGACTTTTGATAAACAAAAACCCTCTCGACAGGGTTCCGTAACGTTAAAGTTGAACTCTATGGTTTCTCAACAATTCATCATAACTGCAGGTCAAAGCCAAAGGGTCAAGTTCAACTTGACCCTTTGGAACCTTTAAGGTTCAAGTTGAGGTCGAAAGCAGTAGTAGAATACCGTTCGAACCATAACCTACGATTGATTGCAGAGGGACTGGATGCAGCATTCGAATCATCGCGCCGCAGCGCTCATTGCGTCGAAGCCGGCTCGTATCATCACGAGCGCCGCGCTCGCCGTTGCGCTGACGGCCACGCCGATGCTCTCCCCCGTTGCGGCGTATGCCGCCTCGCAGGCAACGCAGGACCAGCTTTCAGCAGCCCAGCAAAAGATCGAAGCCGCCACGAGCGCCTACAACGACGCCCGCACCAAACTCGATGACCTGCAAAAGCAGATTGACTCCAATGAAGCAAGCATCGAGGAAATCGAGGCCAAGCTTCCCGAGCAGCAGGCCAAGGCAAGCTCCGCCATGCGCGATCTGTACAAGTATCAGAAGGGCACCAACCCCATCGTGAGCTTCCTGGTCAACGCGCAGAGCCTGGGTGAGTTCATCACGACCTGCAAATACACCAACCAGATCACGAGCTCGAGCGTCGACGAGATCGAACAGCTCAATAACATGCAAACCGAACTCGAGCAGAACAAGGCTGAGCTCCAGCAGGCCAAGTCTCAGCTTGAGGCAGAGCAGAAAAACGCCGAGGATGCGTTGGCTCAGGCCCAGCAGCTCCGCAGCGAGGCGCAGGCAAAAGCCGAGCAGGAAAATGCCGCCGAGCTTGCCAAGCTTGAGGCCGATAAGGCCGCTGCCGCCGAGAAGATCTCGGGCGAGGGCGTAAGCGGCAACAATTCCAGCAGCCAGGCCACCAACACCAACACCACCATCGACACCACGGTGAACAACGCCAATACCGGTAGCTCCGATTACGATTCGTTCATTAATGAGTGGACGAGCCGCATCGACAATTATCTCGCCGGCTCCCCCATGGCAGGCCAGGGCTATAACTTTGCCGTCGCCGCTTGGAATACCGGTGTCGACCCCCGTTGGTCCCCCGCCATCGCCTGCATCGAGAGCACCAAGGGTGCTTATTGCGCCAATTCTTACAACGCCTGGGGCTGGAGTGCCCGTGGCGGCGGTTGGCGCAGCTTTGGCAGCTGGAGCGAGGGCATCTCCGCTCACGTTGCCTATCTGGGCGCCAACTACGGCTCCACCCTTACCCCGGCAGCGGCCAAAAAGTACTGCCCGCCCACGTGGCAGGACTGGTACAACAAAGTCGCCGCTCAGATGAACCGCATCTAGGTGCAACTGCAAAGGGCCCCAATGGGGCCCTTTTCTTTTAGGTAGCGGAGGTATCGACGACGCCGGTCGCATTGGCAACCGCGACTATGACGATCATGCATAGGAGCAGCACACCCAATGCCTTGAGCCAAAGTTTCGCGAGTTTCTTGCCGCGATAGCTGTCGAGCAGTGCGAATCGCCGACGAAGACGGCGCTTATCGAGCAGCGCAAAATGCATAAGCACCATAAGGCCATCGACAAAGAAAAAATACTCGATTATGAGAAACCACGTCGGGTAGCTTTGGTTTGCTCCCGTGGGGTGAAAGACGGCAAAGTGACTTCCGGCAAAGAACACAAGTAGGGAGAAGCAGACAAGCGTATTCCAAATGCGCCCCAGAGACTCCGGAACGCGAGAGAGCGGACCGCATGCAGCGGAGGCGGCAGGCCTAGGAAGCCCTGCGGGGTTCTGGAGCCCTTGGAGCGTCAACACCGTCTCCGAGGCCGGAGTACGGACAGGCGCAGGTGTAGAAGGCCGCACGGGGCGGCTCAGATCGTATGCCGAGCGCGTCGCCCGTCCCAACGCTTCCGCACTCGCAAAACGCTTGGCCGGGTCGAGCGCCATCGACATGCAGACGGCATCGGCAAGTGGAGTGGGAATGCCACGCGCCTCGCATTGCTCGCGCATGTCGAGCCCTGGTTTAGGGTCGACTCCCGTCAAGCAGAAGAACAACAGGGCGCCAAGTGCGTAGACGTCGCTGCGCACACTCGTCTGCCCAAACCCATACTGCTCGGGCGGCGCATAGGGTCGCGTGCCAAACTTGACGGTGTCGGCATCGGCGCCATCGCGCCATACGCGCGCGATCCCCAAGTCGATAATCACCAGCGACGAAAACGTCAGGCCCTCATCGAGCGTACAGTTCGCACCCGTCACGATGATATTCGACGGTTTGAGGTCGCGATGGATCACCGGCGCCGACGTCTCCCCCGCCATTGCAAAACCGGCGTGGAGCTCGCCCACGGCATCGCATAGGGCAGGATACAATTCACGCGCATAATCGGGGGTGGCTCCCAGACGGTCCACCAGCACCCCGAGCGTCTCCCCTTCGATGTATTCCATAACCACGTTGAGCTCGTCGCCCACACGACGACAATCGACGATTCTGGGCAGGTGCTCAAAACGCCTGCCTGCCCGCTGGGCGGCAAATAGACGCTCGTATGCCCCGCCGATTTGAGCCGAAGCATCGATGCGTTTACGGACAAAGGGGCCGAGCGAACCACCGCCGGTTCCTTCAAAGTACACGAGCTCGGTTGTTTCAACGGACGAGCGCTTAAGTACACGCTCCACGCGATAGCTGTCGTCGCGATCGAGCGACGCCAGATGTTCGGCAAGCGCTGCGGTCAGCTCGTCATCGGAATATGTTGTGGTCTGAGTATCCATAGCCTCCATCATAGCGCAGGGCGCAGACACCCCATGGCATCCGCGCCCCGTTCGCTTGCATCGTTGTTCGGCAGCTCCGCCGGCTCAGATATCAGCCGCTAACTCACCGTCTCCTCGCCAAAGCGATACAGCTCCTCGTTGACCTTTTGGAGGCTGCACCCGCGATCGATGCAAAAGATGATAATCGCATCACGGCGATCCTTGCAGTTGAGGACGCTTACCCCGGCAGCCGTCAGTGCACGGTTGGCCTCTTTGAGCGTCAGCGCCATCGCAAAGGCAATCTGCAGCACCTTATTGCGACTCGGGTGACGCGCACCGGTAAAGATCTGATAGCCAAAGGTCTCATTGAGATCGGCCATACGAACCACGCGCGAGCGCTCCAAGCCCTTTTCCTGCAGCAGCTGCTTCAGGTAGTCCGAAAGCGACGGGGCGGCAAAGTCGTGCTCCCTGATATAGCCATCGATGTTCGGCGCATCGAGAAGCTCATTGAGCAGCTCCTCGGTCAGCTTTTTATCGGGCATACGACTTCACCTCCCCCAGTGCATGCAACATGCTAGAAACCGCTTACGTCCGAACGCTCCCAGCTAGCAACCTGGTCGGGAGACACCGTACCCAGCGCCTCGAACTTCCAGGAGCCGCCCGCCTTCAGATGATTGGTGTTTGCAAGAGCCGTTCCAACCTGGTTGCCATCGGCATCATACAGAACATACTCAATCTGAATGTAGCTCTTTTCCTTGTCCGTGTTATTGGTAAGCGTGCCCGTGATCTTATAGGCAAACTGACTGGAGGTGTCTTCAGCCTCGTCAGCAATGGTATACGGTTCTTGCGATTCTTTTTGCTCCTCAGCCTGCTGTGTCGCCTCGGCAGGTTTTGCCGAATCGCTCGCAGACGAATCGGTTGAATTGCCACCCATAGAGCCCACGGCACCGACGATAACCAGCACCACGATGACGCCTAGGACAATCTTGCCGATCGGCTTCTTTCCCTCTTTTGCCATTATTCATCCTTCCTACGATCCGGCTACCGCGCCGGCACACAGCACATCGTAGAAAGGATTGAACTTGAATTCATTAGCTGAGAGCTAAGGTTGCGGTAAACGGCCAATGCAGCTATCCAGACGCCGAGCAAACGCACTTTGCGTGACCGTCTGCTAGCAGCGCATCAACCCACCGTGACGGATTCCCCGGTAAAGGTGCTCACAAGCAACAGGATAAAGAAAACTAAATAGCTGATGCTCAATAGGTAGGCGACGACTAAAAAGATAGTCCATCCAACATTGGTCTTACCATCGGCACGACGTTGCTCGCGAGAACGGCACAGCCAGACCGTCACGCCAATGGCCACAATCAGCAACACGAGTGCCGCTGCTGCCACCCCGGCAAGCGCAAACATCACGCCAATGCTCACAGCAATAACCGGGAGCAGTAGCAAGCCACACCCGCATCCACCCGGGCTATATACGGCAGACTGTCGGCGTCGCCTCATCGTCGCCCCCATCATCTTTGAGCACTACAGTGCGATGGCCCGCTGAACAGGAACGATCTTATCGAGTTCCGGTTCGATCCGCCTTTTCTCGGCCTCAAGGTCAAACGCCACCTGAGCACGCAGCCAATAACCATCCGTCAGGCCAAAATAACGGCAAAGACGGAGGTCGGTGTCGGCCGTCACGCGACGTTTTCCCAAGACAATCTGCCCGATACGCTGAGCAGGAATCCCGGTCTCTTTCGCAAGGCGATATTGAGAAATGCCCATGGGAACAAGAAACTCCTCTTTGAGAAGCTCACCAGGAGTCACCGGCGACAGCAAATCGGCCGAAGTCTCATCACTTGTGATAATCGACGATTTCGACATTCCAAGCCATCTCCTGTCTCCACTCAAAACAGACCCGATAGCGCTCGTTAACACGGATGCTATATTGCCCGGCACGATCGCCCTTCAAAGCTTCCAGGCGGTTGCCCGGTGGAACGCGAAGATCATCAAGCGAAGCACAAACCTGCAGTTGGCGAATCTTCCTCAACGCAACACGCTCAAAGGGCACGAACTTCCTGACCCGCACACCCATGGCAAAGCGTTCGGTATCCTCATCTTTATACGATGCAATCATAGTATCGCCTTACGTTAGTAACGTCAAACGTTTCTATAGACTTACATCTCTATTATATCGTACGTTTGTTCGTATTTTCTAGAACAAATAGTCCTTCACGCCTTAGTCAAGCAAAAGCAATCGTTTGTAGACATCGAGGCCTTTGAGTAGGATTTCCTCGTCGAAGAGCATGCTATCGGTATGCAGAGCGCTTGTGGCATAGGCGGGGCAGCCATCCGAATCACTCGGGTTGTCTTGGTCCTCTGGCATACCCGTGCCCAGCAGGAAAAATACGCCCGGCAGATGGCGTTGATAGAACGCGAAATCCTCGGCAATCAGCAGCGGCTCGTCCACGAGCTGTAACTCGGGCAGAGCAGGCGCGATTCGATCAAACAACTCGGGATCGTTGTCGACCGGCGGATAGCCCTCGGCAAAGTCGAGATCGTACGTGCAGCCCGTTGCAGTGCATGCCTCATCAAGCACGCGGCGCACACCCTCGCGTGCACGGTCGAACATGCCGTCCGTAAACACACGCAAGCTGCCGGCCACATGGGCCTCCCCCGCCACCGCGTTGCAGACGGTACCGGCCTGCAGCAGGCCAAACTTGCCGATACAGGGCTCGTCGGTGCCCAGTTCGTCCATCAGCTCGCGCTCGGTAACCAAAAACTTCGCTGCCGCCAACGCGGCATCGTGTGACTCCTCAACCGGCACACCATAAGTCTTAGCAATATGGATACTCGCACCGTGAATATGGATATGCGTCTCGCTCGAACGCGCCAGCAGCGGACCAGAACAACTCGCCAGCGTGCCGGCAGACAGATCGGGCCACACATGGAAGCCAAAAATGCGGTCGGCCCCATAGCGCTCGAACACACCACTCTCGCATACCGTCTTGGCACCACCGGTCGTTTCCTCGGCCGGCTGGAACACAAAAAGCACGTTGCGTTTAAGTGAACCCGGCTGCTCGCGAATCGTGCGGTCGACATACGTCGCGGCGGCGAGCGCCATGGCCATGTGTCCGTCGTGCCCGCAAGCGTGCATCTTGCCGGGATGAGACGAGGCGAAGGCCGCACCCGTCGCCTCGGCAATGGGCAGCGCATCCATATCCGCACGAATCGCCGTGGCATGCGTGGCACCAACGCCAGCGTCAAAGAAAGCGCAGACGCAGCTGGGGCACGGATGGGTCACCTCGCAGGCAAGCGACGCCAACACGCCCTCGATATAGGCAATAGTCTGCGGAAGATCGAAGTCGAGCTCCGGGATCCTGTGCAAGTCGCGACGATAGCGACGGAGTTCTTGGAGCTCGGTCATAGAGGTTCCTTTCATTGGTGTGCGCCGGTTGCTATCTATTGTGCCGCAAGATTGCCATACCCTTATTTCCAGCATATCCCTGCATTTTTTAAACGTTATATACGAATACTCTTGTTTGGTAAAGTGCAACGTGGTAGGGTCGTTACCACTTGATAGAGGCGCGGGCACGAAGAACCGCGGGCGAGCCGGCAGGCTTTGACCCCGTGGGGAGGCGAAACCCGCCGAACTGGGTTTTTCGGGCACGAACAACCTGGTGGGCCTGTGGGAAACACCCACAGGACTGTCTGCAGCAATGCGGGAGCGCTATCCGGACATTGGGTCCACGCTATGCGGATTCGATGCGCAGATGGCGCCGTCTGGATAGCGAGGTTTACGGGACATGGCATTGACCCCCAACGAGGCATATGCGGCCAAGCAGCCGTTTGTGGACAAGGAGACGCTCGAGCATATCGTCGAGCAGTTCCCCACGCCGTTTCATCTATACGACGAGGCGGGCATCCGCCGCAACATGCAAGAAGTGCGCGACGCCTTTGCATGGAACCCGGGCTTTAAGGAATACTTTGCCGTCAAGGCCAACCCCAACCCGGCGCTCATCTCCATTCTCAACGAATACGGCTGCGGCTGCGATTGCTCGAGCTATACCGAGCTCATGATCGCCCGCTCGCTGGGTATCACGGGACACGACATCATGTTCTCGTCCAACGATACGCCGGCTGCCGACTTTGAGCTCGCCGACAAACTGGGTGCCATCGTCAACTTTGACGACATCAGCCACATCGAGTTCTTTGAGCACGTTGCGGGGCCAATCCCCAAGACGGTCAGTTGCCGTTTTAATCCAGGCGGCCTGTTCCAGCTCTCCAACGGCATCATGGACAATCCGGGGGACTCCAAGTACGGCATGACCACCGAGCAGCTCTTCGAGGCCTTCCGCACGCTCAAGGCCAAGGGCGCCGAGCGCTTTGGCATCCACGCATTCCTTGCCAGCAACACCGTCACCAACGACTACTACCCCAAGCTCGCGCGCATCCTCTTTGAGCTTGCCGTGCGCCTGGAGCGCGAGACCGGCGCACACGTCGCCTTCATCAACCTATCCGGCGGCGTCGGTATCCCCTACCTGCCCGAGCAGCAGGCCAACGACATCCACGCCATCGGTGAAGGGGTGCACACGGCCTACGACGAGATTCTGGTTCCCGCCGGCATGGGCGATGTGGCAATCTGTACCGAGATGGGCCGCTTTATGATGGGCCCCTATGGGTGCCTGGTCACCAAGACCATCCATGAGAAGCAGATCTACAAGGACTATATCGGCGTGGACGCCAGTGCCGTTGACCTTATTCGTCCCGCCATGTATGGCGCCTACCACCACATTACGGTGATGGGCCAACCGGGTGGTGACGACAAGACCACAGCGCCCGCTACGGACACCTACGACATCACGGGCAATCTGTGCGAGAACAACGATAAGTTCGCCATCGACCGCGAGCTGCCGCATATCGACATGGGCGACCTGCTCGTGATTCACGACACCGGCGCGCATGGCTACTCCATGGGCTACAACTACAACGGCCGTCTGCGCTCCGCCGAGGTCCTGCTGCGCCCCGATGGCTCGGCAGACCTCATCCGCCGCGCCGAGCGCCCGGGCGATTACTTTGCCACGCTCGACGTGCTGCCGTGCGGCCGCGAGCTGCTGGCCAAATCGCGCGCCGATGCCGCCCGCCGTCGCGCTCAGGACGAGCGCCTAGCAGTCACCGCCCAATGGAACAAACGCGTCCAGATCGCGGAAGCGAAGGAGAAGAACATGGATATCCGCAATCTCGAGGGCTCAATCGTCGCCCTTGTCACGCCGTTTAAAAAGGACGGCAGTGTCGACTTTGACGCGCTTGAGCGCCTTATCGATTTCCACCTGCAAAATGGCACTGACGCCATCCTCACCCTGGGCACCACCGGAGAGAGCGCCACGATGACCGATGACGAAGACAACTCCGTCGTCGCCGCCGTTGTCAAGCATGTTGCAGGACGCGTCCCCGTCATCGCCGGCTCGGGCTCCAACTCCACGCAAACCATGCTCACCAAGTCGCTCACTTACCAAGGCCTGGGCGCCGACGGCCTGCTGCTCATTACCCCCTACTACAACAAGTCTAACGAAGAGGGCATCTACCAGCACTTTAAGACCGTCGCCGATGCCGTGGACATCCCCTGCATCCTGTACAACATCCCCGGCCGCTGTGGCTGCGGTATCAGCGAGCGCAACGTAGAGCGCTTGGCCGCGCACCCCAACATCATCGGCATCAAGGAGGCCTCGGGCAACGTCGCCTACGCGGCCAAGATCGCCCACCTGCTGTCCGATGACTTCCGCATGTACTCGGGCGAGGATGCACTCACCGTGCCGCTCATGAGCCTAGGCGCTTCGGGTACCATCAGCGTGTGGGCCGACGTACAGCCGCAGCTCGTGCACGACATGTGCCGCGCTTATCTGGACGGCGACGTAGCGCGCGCCCGCGATATCCAGATTGCCGCACAACCGCTCATCAACGCCCTCTTTAGCGAGGTCAACCCCATCCCCGTTAAGGAAGCGCTCGCCCAGATGGGCATGATCGAGGCAAACTACCGCATGCCGCTGTGCCCCATGGCAGACGACACGCAAGCCGCACTTACCGATGCTCTGAAGGGAGCTGGTCTGCTTGATTAAGACCGTCATTATGGGAACGGGCCGCATGGGCTCGCTCATCCGCACTACCGCCGAGGGTATTGTCGATACCGCCGGACAGCCCGTTTTCGACATTGTGGCCCAGATTGGCTTCGATTTGAGCGAGCTCGAGAACGCACCGGCTGCCGATGTGATTATCGACTTCTCGAACGTCGTGACCTTTGACGCCGTCGTCGCCTATGTCGAGCGCACGGGCGCGGCGTTGGTCTCGGGCACCACAGGCTACACTCCCGAGCAGATGGACCGCCTGCGTGAGCTGGGCCAGAACGCCCGCGTCATGCACTCCGGCAATTACTCCATCGGCATCGCAGCCCTGCGTCATCTAGTGGCCCAGGCCACGCGTGAGCTGCCCGGCTTTGACTGCGAGATTGTCGAGACTCACCACAACCAAAAGGTCGACGCCCCCAGCGGCACCGCAAAGCTGCTGCTCGACGCCGTAGTCGAGGCCGAGCCCGAGGCAGGCTACCACCCCGTCTATGGCCGCGAGGGCATGTGCGGCGCGCGTGACCCCAAGGAGATCGGCATGCACTCGCTGCGCGGCGGCACCGTCGCCGGCGTGCACGAGGTGAGTTTCTTTGGCCAGGACGAGGAGGTCACGCTCACCCACCGCGCCACGAGCCGTCAGATCTTCGTCAACGGTGCCTTGGCAGCCGCGCAGAAGCTCATCACCCGCGAACCCGGCTTCTACACCTTCGACCAGGTCATGTTCGCCTAACTAGTTATCAACCATACCCCCTCAAAGGAGAGACAGCATATGAGCAACGCAGCCGAGATGGACGCACAGGAGATTATCAACTACATCGCCACCGCGCCCAAAAAGACGCCCGTCAAGCTGTACGTGCGCGAGAAGCCCGGCATGAAGGTTGCCTGGGGCGACGCGCATGTCTACGGCGGGCGGCGCGGCAAGACCGTCTTTGGCGACTGGGATGAGCTCAGGGCAATCCTCGACGCCAACGCCGACTCTATCGACTACTACGACGTAGAGAACGACTGCCGCAACTCCGCCGTGCCCATGCTCGACCTTAAGGGCATCAACGCCCGCATCGAGCCGGGCGCGATCATCCGCGACCGCGTCGAGATCGGCGACCGTGCCGTCATCATGATGGGTGCCATCATCAACATCGGCTCCGTTATCGGCGAGGGTTCCATGATCGATATGGGCGCCGTGCTGGGCGGCCGCGCCACCGTGGGCAAGAACTGCCATATCGGCGCCGGCACCGTGCTGGCAGGCGTTGTGGAGCCCGCCAGCGCCACGCCCGTCATCATCGAGGACGATGTCATGATCGGCGCAAACGCCGTGGTCCTGGAAGGCGTGCGCGTGGGCAAGGGCGCTGTTGTCGCCGCCGGCGCCGTGTGCGTCGAGGACGTCCCCGCCGGCGCCGTCGTGGCCGGTGTCCCCGCCCGCGTCATCAAGATGCGCGACGAGAAGACCGACAGCAAGACCGGCCTCGAGGAAGGTCTGCGCCAGCTGTAGGGTTACGCGGGTTTACCAACCCGCGTAACGGCTCGACGCTGCAAACGCCCCAGAGCGGCAATCTGACGTTCAATCGTCGGGCATGACCAAAAGGTCAATGCCCTCCTCTTTCACGTCACCTTGCTCGCTCTGGGGCGTTTTCGCTGACTTATGCTCAACCAGTAGCGTAATTAAGCCCCAAGTAAAAAGGCCGAAGCCCTCATCCGAGGCTTCGGCCTTTATTTTTTGCAGCGTCCAAGCGCAGTTTATCGATTCTCGATGCTGCCGATGTTTTTGAGCTCGATGGAAATGAGGCCGTTGGGCTCGTTGACAAACTCGATGTACTCGGAGTTCGAACCCATCTCGGCCGGGAAGCTGATCTCGATGCCCGTGTCGGTACGGATCTTGTGGTTGCGCACCGCCGCGCGCTCGACCTGCTTGCGCTCCACGGGAACGCGCTCGGGAACCTTCTCCTCGGTCAGTGCCGCGCGCACACTTTCCTTGATGACCGGCTCGTCCTCAAAGACCTCGTCCACGATATCCCAGGGCGGCAGCTCCTCGTCGTCTTCGACCTTCTCGGCGACGGCGGCCTTGACCTTGGCGAGCGCGACGGCCGTGTTGGCACCGTGCTCCTCGGCGACCTCCTCGACCACGCGCGTCACGGTGTCGATGACCTCCTTGCCCGACACGCCCGTGTCGCACTGCAACAGGCCATCGGGGATGAGCATGCGGTCCTCGCCGGCAATCTTGCGCTTCTTGTCTACGTAGCCGATCTCCATGGTGCTCGCGCGCACGATGGCATAGCTCGGCACCTTTTGTGAGGGGTTCGGCAGGATAGCGTAGTGGCGCGCGATGTCGTTGCGCACCTCCCCCTCCTCGCGGCCCACTTCGTGCATAAAAGCCTGCTTGGAGCCCAGCAGCATCACGGCAAACCAGCGGGCATCCTCATCGTCGTCAAAATCAGCCACGAGCACGTCGGTGGACTCGGCTTTCTCGGCTTTGGTGAGCTCGGAGGAGATAAACTCCGCAATCTGCTGCGACAGGTCCACGAACTCGCGCTCGCCAAAGAAATAACCCTTGAGCTCGCCGCCAAACGCAGAGTTCTCGGCAAACGTGGCGCGTTTATTGTCGGCCGAGGTACGTGCGCGGCGCAGATGCGTGGTCACGAAGTTGCGCACGGTACGACTCTCGATATCGAGCTCGCGCTGGCTCATAACGTTGACGGCAGAGTCAAAGTCCAGGATATGCAGAATCGCGTGATTGATTTTCATATACGGCATTCCGTTCTAGATCGAATTGAGCACGAATCAGTATAGCGGTCAAGCCCGCCCCAGGCGCATCGAAGATTGGTGCATCGGGGACAGGTTGCTTTGCACCAATGGCTAGCGCAGGAGCTCGGACTGCCAAGCCTCGAGCTGTTCTGCCAGACTCTTACCGGCAGCGGACATGTCGATCTGGGGTCGTTTGGGCAGCAGCGCGCATTTAAGGATTGCCACGATGGTCTGCGAGACAAAACGTCGCGTATCCTTGTCAAAGCCTTGCGCAGCCTGGAGCATCACGGGCAGGCTCTCGCGCAGATTTCCAACGATATCCGCAAACCGCTCAGCACCCGTAGCCTCAAACACGGAGAACAATGCATCTACAAAACGCTCGCGCTCGTTAGGCGACACTGCAAGCAGCATCTCGCGAATGGAGCCATCAACGTATCGAGCACCGGCGGACAGGCGCTCACAGTACACGAAGTCGCGACCATCAACCACCCAGCTAAAGGGATTGTGCTGCAGCAGGCTGAACTCGGTGCTCTCAACGATGGCATAGTCCTCCTGTGTCTCGAACATCATGCCAAAGATCGACGACCGAGGTAGCGTCTTGTCGATTCGACCGGAAAGATCGGCAAAGGCGTTGCCGTTCAGAAACTCCTCGACGAAGCCCGGACCATCATGGGAATACACCCGTTCGATTCGCTCACGGGCGACGTCGGAGCACATCGCCGCACCGTACACCGCAAGGTTTCCACCCTTGGAATGACCTCCGCACAAAAGCGGCCCGTCAATCGCATCCGCCGCCTCGTCCACATAACGCGCCGCGGATTCCTGGGCCGGCACAGGACACCGGAATGCCATGTTAAAGTCCTCTTTCCAGCCCACAATCGTACTGTCGGTCCCCCGGAAGGAAAGATAACTAAACCCCGCCGGAAACCGGAACGCCATGGCTGCAAACTGCTCTGTCGCCACCACATCGCTCACGGCACGATAGCCGCAAACGCGTACGCCACGGTAGCGAGGGCTTGCCGCCACGGCCTCCAACAAGGCCCTGCTCCCCTCTGGATCCCACAGGTCGCCAATCATGTCCCGGTAGCACTCGGCACGAAGCAGCTCGCGTACGTCTAGGCCCTGCCAGTTCGTCAGCTCCGCCATATCACCCGGCAAACGCAAATAGGACAACCACGCAAAGACCAGGCTATCCACCGCGCAGAACGGCCGTTCCTCAAACGGGTCAAACACCGTCTGGGCATAGGTCAAAAAATTAGGCGAATCCGACATGGCGCTCCCATCAACTATGGCGCATTGGGGTCAGGTTACTTTGCACCAAAAAGGCGCCCGGACCGTGTGGACCGGACGCCTTTCATTGTAGCCTGTTGCCCAAAAGAGCTGGATTTAGCAGGAGAAGTCGACGCTGTCGATGATGTCCTTGAGGGCCTTGGCGGAGGCGGTAAGCTCATGCTGCTCGTCATCGTTCAGCGGCACGGGGACGCGGCAGACAACGCCGTCGCGGCCAACGACCGTCGGCATGGAGATGGCAAGATCGGACAGGCCATACTCGCCCACCATGAGCGAGGAGACGGGCAGAACGGTCTGCTCATCGCGCATGACGGCGGTGCAGATGCGCTTGACGGCCATGGCGACGCCATAGTAGGTGGCGTGCTTCTTCTCGATGATGGTGTAGGCGGAGTTCTTGACGTCCTCGGCGATGCGCTTCTCGGCAGCCTCATGCTCCAGATGACCGTGAAGCTCGCAGAAGGTGTTCAGCGGAACGCCGGCAACCTGAGCGCTGGACCAAGCGACAAACTCGGAATCGCCGTGCTCACCCATGACATAGGCCTGGACATCGCGCGGGTCGACCTCGACATGGGCACCAAGCATCTGCTGCAGACGGCCGGTGTCGAGCACGGTACCGGAACCGATGACGTGGCCCTCGGGCAGGCCGGACATCTTGATGGCGGCGTAGGTCAGAACATCGACCGGGTTGGAGACGATGAGCAGAATGCCGTCGAAGCCGGACTTCTTAATCTCGGGAATAATGGACTTAAAGATGCTGACGTTCTTGTTGACCAGGTCCAGGCGAGTCTCACCGGGCTTCTGGGCAGCGCCAGCGGTGACGACGATCATGGCGGCGTCGGCGACATCGGAATAATCGCCGGCGTAGATCTTCATCGGCTCGGCAAACGTCATGCCGTGCGCGATATCCAGGGCCTCACCCTCGGCGCGGCTCTTGTCCACGTCGATGAGGACCATCTCGGAGAACAGACCACTCTGCATCAGCGCGAACGCCGAAGACGAACCAACGAAACCGCAGCCGACAATAGCGACCTTCTTCTCGTTAACCATTAGAAACTCCCATCTCTCTCCACAAACAAGCCGCCCGGGAACGACCCGAGCGGCTTGCCGTAATCCCAATACATCCAATCGGGACTTTGATTATGCTCCTATTCGCAGCCAAAAATCGACCGTTTACCGAAATTGTTTGCAGAAATCGTAAAATAACTGCACGAAATCGGTTTCGAGCTATTGACGAGCGGAATAGCTTTCTAATACAGGCCCGCCTCGCGGATGGCCTCGACAGCCAAAGCAATCTGGTCGGGCGGCAAGACCAGCGCCATGCGCACGTGCCCCTCGCCCGAAGGACCAAAGCTCGCGCCCGGCGTCACCACAACGCCGGCCTTCTCCATGAGCTCCTCGCAAAACGCCATGGAATCGGTGCGACCACCGGGAAGCTTGGCCCACACAAACATAGAGCCATGCGCGTTGGGACGCTCCCAGCCCAGGCCCTCAAGACCGTCGCACAGGGCATCGCGGCGCTCCTGGTACTTCAGACGCTGCGCCTCGACCTCATCGCGCGGACCGTTCAGGCAGGCGATAGCAGCCTTCTGGATCGGGAAGAACATACCAAAGTCGATCTGGCCGCGCAGCTTGGCAAAGGCCGAGACCACATCCTCGCGACCGACCAAAAAGCCGATACGCGCACCGGTGACGTTAAACGACTTGGAGAGCGAGAAGAACTCAACGCCCACCTCGAGCGCGCCGGGATACTGCAAGAAGCTGCCGCCCGGCTCGCCGTCGAACACGATGTCGGAGTATGCGTTGTCGTGAACGATGAGCAGGTCGTGCTCGCGGGCGAAAGCGATGATCTCCTCGTAGACCTCGGGCGTGCCCACCGAGCCCACCGGGTTGGCGGGCAGCGACACAATCATGTACTTGGCACGATCGGCCACCTCGGGATCGATACCCGCCACATAGGGCAGGTAATTGTGCTCCGCCACCAGCGGATAGTACTCGAGCTTGGCATCGGCGATCTTGGCACCTGCCTCAAAGACCGGGTAGCACGGATCGGGAACCAGAATGGTGTCACCCGGATCGAGCAGGGCAAGGCCCAAATGGCCAACGCCCTCCTGCGTGCCGTTGCACGACTGCACCATAGACGGCGTAATGCCCGAAACGCCAAAGCGACGCTCGTAGTAATCGCACACGGCTTGCTTGAGTTCGGGCAGGTCGCGCAGGGCATACTTCCACATCTCGGGGTCCTGGGCCGCTTGCGTGAGCGCCTCGACCACGTGGTCGTACGGCTTAAAGTCGGGCGTGCCCACGCTCATGTTGTAAATGGTCTTGCCCTGAGCCTTCAGCGCAAGCAGTTTGTTGTTGAGCGAGGCGAAGACCTCCGCGCCAAAGCGGTCGAGACGCTGCGATGCCTGCATGGTGCCACCTTCCGATATAAAAAAGCGGCGCTCCGACAAGAGCGCCGCGCGATACGGGCCATCAGATTGCAAAAGTGTAACGCTTGCAACCCCCGTATTGGTTCAATTTAGCCAACCTTAGTCAATTGCATTAAGCGCGTCGATCTGCGCAAGCCACAGACGCGAGCTGGCGTCACTCGGCATACGCCAATCGCCGCGCGGACTGAGCGTCACCGAGCCCACCTTGGGACCATCGGGCAGGCAGCTGCGCTTAAACTGCTGGGCAAAGAAGCGACGATAGAACGTACGCAGCCACGTGTGGACGGTCTTGGCATCGTAGACGCCCTCGAAACTCTTGAGCGCCATGCGGTAGATCTTGCCCGGCTCAAAGCCAAAACGCAACAGGTAGTAGAGGAAGTAGTCGTGCAGCTCGTACGGACCCACCAAATCCTCGGTCTTCTGCGCAATCTCGCCGTCGCCCGTGGGCGGCAGAAGCTCGGGGGACACCGGCGTGTCGAGGATGTCGAGCAAGACCTCGGCAATACGCCCGCCAAAGACATCAGCCGCATAGCGCACCAGATGGCGCACAAGCGTCTTGGGCACGCTCGCGTTGACGGCATACATGCTCATATGGTCACCGTTATAGGTAGCCCAGCCGAGTGCCAGCTCCGACAGGTCGCCCGTGCCGATGACAAAGCCGCCAGCCTGATTGGCCAGATCCATCAGAATCTGCGTGCGCTCGCGGGCCTGGCTGTTCTCGTAGGTCACGTCCTGCACGGCCGAATCGTGCTCAATGTCCTTGAAGTGCTGCTCCACGGCCGCGTGGATCGAAACCTCGCGGAAGCTCACGCCAAGGTCGCGAGCGAGCGACTCGGCATTCGACTTGGTACGATGCGTCGTGCCAAAGCCGGGCATGGACACGGCAGTGATGCCTGTGCGCGGCAGCCCCAGCGCATCAAAGGCACGCACGGTCACAAGCAGTGCCAACGTGGAGTCCAGGCCGCCCGAAAGACCGATGACAGCCGCCTTGGTACCCGTATGGGCAAGGCGGGTCTTGAGGCCCGCAGTCTGCAGGTCGAGGATGGTCTCGCAGCGCTCGGCCAGGTCGCCATGGTCGGCCGGCACAAAGGGCGCGCGCGGGAAAACGCGGTCGATATCGCAGGCATCGCGCAGGACAGGCTCTTCGGCCAACACACCCTCAAACGAAAACTCAACGGTCGTGTCCTCCGGCGCATCGTCCGCGCGTGTCCACGTCGTCGAGCGGCGGCGCTCGGCAACCAGGCGGTCAAGGTCAACATCGGCGACGGCCATGTCGCAGGTAAGCAGTTTGGTGGCGGCCAGCTTAGAGCCGTTTTCGTAGATCAGGTTCTCGCCCGCAAAGACCATGTCGGTCGTGGACTCGCCCTCGCTCGCATCGGCGTAGACATAGGCGCAGTACAGGCGCGCACTCTGATTGGAGATAAGGCTGCGGCGGTAATCCGCCTTGCCGATAATCTCGTCCGAGGCCGACGGGTTGAGAATCACCGTCGCACCGGCAAGCGCCATCTCGGTCGAAGGGGGTGCCGGCACCCACAGGTCCTCACAGACTTCAACGCCCAGCACCAGGTCCTCGGCGCCTTCATCACAGCAACGGTAGACAAGCCCCGAACCCAGCGGGACCGGACCCTGACCGGCAAATTCAACCCACACGGGATCCGCAGGCGCCGGAGCAAACCAACGGCGCTCATAGAACTCGCCATAGTTGGGCAGATACTTCTTGGCCGTGAGGCCCAAAAGCTCGCCCGCGCAGCACACGGCGGCGCAGTTGTAGATATTCTCGGCAACTGCAACGGGAAGACCGATGGTAAAGACGACCGGCAACTCACGGGTTTCATCAAGGATGTGCACAAGTGCCGCCTCGCAGGCATGCAGCAGTGTGCGGTTATGGAACAGATCGGCCGCGGTATAGCCGCACAGATTAAGCTCGGGCAACACCAACGCGCGAATGCCGCGCTCGGCAGCTCTGCGAACAGCTGCCAGCGCAACCTCGGCATTACCCTCGACATCGGCCACGCGAATCTGCGGCGACGCCGCCGCCACACGCAAAAAGCCATCGTTCTTATTAGCCGAAACGCAGCATTGCCTTGTTGATCTGGACACTGGAGGCCCCTTCTACCCTGAGATTCAGTCTAACGGACGTTCACATATCTCTAACTAGCCAAAGCAACCTCTCAGTTTACTGAGACGCCAACCTGTGCTAAGAGCATGTATTCCAATAATATCTTTAATTAAAAAAGGAGAAATCGATAATCGACTTCTCCTTTAAGCGAGGCAAGTTAATTCCGAAACTAATGGCAGAATTTATCCATGTAGTCCTCAAAGTCGAACACTTCTACCACGACGCCCTCTTCCTGAGACTCTTTCAGTTGCTCCAAGAGATCTTTGTTAATAACGTCCATGCAGAAACCTCCTCTATCTAATCAATTGTAGTATATCTGCTTTCATGCAATTATCAACCAACTTGTTTAATTGCTCCTCGTTTGTCGATAGTCCCTCTTTTTTCAAAATGTCGCGCACCTCGTTCTTAGTAATCGGCTTTTCAAACAACGAAAGCAAAGCGAACGAAAAATCATTAACCGCACACATTCTATGGGTGGCACAACTCAGCAGTACTCTTAACCCCTCTTTTGAGCGTCCGACTTCTTTAACAAACGAACTTTTAACCAATTGAAAACCGTTATCGTGCATTACATAATCGGCATCGATATTTGTATTCAGCAATCCATAATGCAACAGTTCTTCTATCGCCCTTGTCAGCTCGAGGTCGCCCTGATCAAGAATAAGAGAAATGCTACAATCGGCCTCCAATAAACGGGCCAACTTAAGGTATACCAACTGGGAAACAGCATAGACATGATGGTATTCAGAATTATAGAAGTAGGCAAATGGCTCAACGAGCACGACAGAGGTCTTGGAATCCAGCCAGATTCGATCAGCTGGATTTAGACTAGTTAGCCGTCGCTTTACTTTGGTCAAATGTCCCTTATACCTGACAGCGTGAATAGAATCTAGGATCCAGGTCACCTCTGAAATATGAAGCCGCTGGGGCAAGTCAATTGTGTCGCTACCGTTTATGACCTCTTGCATATAAAAATCAATATGATGCTCATCAGATAAGGATTTTGCTTCATTTAAAGTTAAACCAGTGCCTGAAACATAATCCACTTCGAGGCGCAAATCCTCATATTGGGACTTCGGCATTACAGAGACACCATACTTATCGGGATGATTCCAAACATCCGACCCCATAACGAGACCAAAATTCGTAAATCCTCTCGTGGAATATGGAACACCACATACCTGTTTTGAATAATTCAAAACATTCTCTGTATAAGCTAAGGTGTTCAGAGCCTCTTCTTTAGTTTCGGTCGGAAAGCCAATCAAAAAAAATAGATGAACAGGAATACCCGCATTGAGACAATCATGGATATTGCGATCAATCCAATCAACTCTCGTGTTCTTCTTCATTAGATCAAGAACTCTTTGGTTGTATGACTCGAGGCCAAACTGAATCTGCCTACATCCACTTTGGTATATCTTATTAAAAACGTCTGTACTTAGGGTTGGAGAGAACCTCGTTTCTCCATGCCAGAAAAACGTTTTTCCCGATGCGTTTATTTCATCCGCGAGTTGCTCCATTCTTTTGCCTTCGAATGTTTCATCCACAAAAGAGAAAACTCTCGTGCCGTATTTTTCATTTAACCGACACATTATTTCAAATACTCTCGATATAGGCATCTTTCGGTAACAACCACCGGTAGCACCGGGAATGGTGCAGAAGGCGCAATGATTAAAACACTGCCTAGAGGAATAAACCGGCAATATTAGCTCAGGCATGAAGTATTTAGAAAGGGCGAAGCCATCGAAATCGGGAACTGTATCGTTGATAAATGTTTACTCAATCCGATGGTTTTTATATATCTTTCCACCTTTAGCATGGCAAAGGTTTGGAACACAGTCGAGGTTGTCATCACCAGAGTCAAGAGCCTCAAGAAGACGTGCAAGCGGCTCTTCGCCGTCATACATCATTATCGAATCAATGTATTCAAAAAAGGGATGCCATTCTTTCATGCAGTCATCTGCTAAACGAGTAATGTAATTGCCGCCCAATGAGACGTGTTTAACAGATGGACATTCTTCTTTAATCAGTTTCGCTAACGTAACTGCAGAAATCAATTGGAAACAGCCGCTCACCGAAATCCCAATAAACTCGATTTTTTCCCTCTGAATTCGCTTAAGAAAGGCAGTTTCATAGAAGGAAATAAACGGATTATGCAAGGTATCCGCAAGCGATTTCATTATTTCTGGTGTCGAATAATAATCATAGGGCAGATCTATGGAGTTGAACGTGTATTTAACTCCATATGAGACGTGATTTATGATATAGAGTGCATTTCTAAAAATGTTTTCAGCATATTGTCTTTCTTTTAGATTAAAGTATCTCTTCGATCTGAAAATATCTTTTGCCTCGTCAACATTAAGTGCCGACTTTTGTATCAACTCGATTGTTAATTGAACATTCGAACTAAACGAATCCTTTGATTCCCGATACCTTTTACAGCACTCTTCGACATGTCTAAAAGATAGGAGGTCATCGTAAAATTCCACGTTTAAGTCAACAATGTCAACTTTGTATTGTTCAACCTCTTGAAGATATGACTTCAAAACAGGCAAGGCAAGATACGGCCCCACTGGACTCCATCCTGGGGGAAATACTAAAAGTGTTTTAGGCATATCAACGTCACATCTTTCGCAAATAATTCAATTGAAACACAACTACCATCATAATTGAAAATACGCCAAGTCCTGTAACGAGAATTGAGAACATCGCGATGCTCGTGAACAGCGAAACAAGAAGTGTTGAAATAACAACAGCAACCGATTGCAAAGACTCCCTAATTGAAAACAGGCTTATCGATTCAGATCCGTCTCTCGCCAAATCCTGCAGCGATGTTATGAGAAGCACATCTTGAATGGCGTTTCCGGCACCGACGATAAAAAGGAAAATAAACGATATCCCAGACGCATAGCGATAGCCAAACGCCAGATACGCACCGAGCGCAAGATACGTCACAAAACAATATGATTTAACGCAATCGGAACCACTGATTAAACGACCATATATTGTATTTCCGAACAACAGTCCGATTGTAAGACTACTCTGAAGGAATCCGTATTGTATCGATGACGAGTCAAATTGCAATTGCGCTATAGCTGGCAAAAGAGAATTCAGAGAGCCGAATGCCACGCCACTAGAAATATCGATTAATAGGAAACCAATTGCCAAGTGCTTCGCGCTAAGATCACTAAATGCAGTCCTGTTTTTTTCATTTTTGCTTATTCCCTCTTTATCATTAACCTCGATAACCGACGGAACATCTCGCAGCAACCAGAACGACGCGGCAAAAGAAAGCGCGTCTAATGCAAGAACAGCCTCCGCCCCAAATTGAGCGACAACAAAACCGCCGGCAACTGGCCCCAGAACCATCATCAAATTCTGCAGGAACCCAAACGAATTATTAATTACGTCGCGATTGATACTATTCGTATTGGCTCTTAACAACGAGTAAAAGCAGGGCATTTCTACCGTTCGGCAAAGCGATACCGCGCACGTAATAGCAAACATACTCCATTTACTATCAACAAAAATATAGCAAACGAATAATCCCACGCGAATTAAGTCTGCCAATCTCATGGCCTGCAGTGTCCCGATACCCATCTTCTGAGGCAGCTGCGCGAGCGCAACTGAAAACAGAGAGGGGGCAAATCTGCAGCAGACCATCAAAGCAGTTGCAGAAACATCGTGAGTTACCTCGTAAATCAGCATTGGCAAAGCAATATTCGCACACCAATTGCCTATTTCGCTTATCCCTCTAGCAATATATAGGACCCGAACCGGACGGCTAGCTCTCAATACCGTGAACATCACGATTAACCTCGTATTTCAGGCCTCGTTCATCCCTTAATAGGAATCCATAATCAACCAAGTACCGCCTCAACACGGCATAATCAGGATAGAGCTGTGACAGCACACGATTAACCTGAAGCTCCGTATAACTTGTATTTAATTCAAAGAAAGAGACGGCCCATAGCAGCATGATTCTTTTATAGCTTTCCTTTTTTGGAATTGAAACCAGCTCGCCATTCTTGAGAAATCGTTTTTTAAAGTCTATTAGCTCATCCATTCACATCCTCCATTTCATACGCATCTAATACTAAAAATGCATACGCTTTAGGTCATCGCATTCAGCTTCTTTATTCGAACTAAACTCGAACTAATCTAAATTATTTGCTCAGACACTCTTCGAAAGCTCCTTTTTCACTCTGAGTAAAATGCCCTTCCCAGTCAGTCCACGAACAGGAAGGCAACTCACAACGAGCGGAGTCGAAACCCTCTGCCGTCGGTCGTTCAAAATGCACGATAACCTTTTCGATATCGCCATCTGTAATCAGGTCAGAATGAATGACCTCGGTTCCATCTTCGAATGTCATATACGGGTACATCACGTAAACCACCTCGCAAATATAAATCCAGTTTAGCATCAAGCTATTGCACCAAAGACAGCAAGCCCCCTTGATGAGTTGATGGTATCTGTTAAATGTCACGCACGATTCACATCTGGTGGGTACCCTGATGGCTACACGAAACGAAGCAGATTTACACCGGGAGGACCCCGTATGACAACCAAGTACACCGACGCGCCGCGTACACGCGTCATGACTCCCGCCGCACTGAACAACGGCGTTCACGAAAACCATTCCATCGGCCAGACCATGGCCATCGCGCCCAAAAAAGGCCTGTTCGACGACATTTCCATTCCCCAGATCATCGCCGGCGCCGCAGCTGCCGCCACGAGCGTGGCGCTTGCTTCAAAGATCGGCATTGCCGGCTCGGTGATTGGTGCCGCTGTGAGCTCAGTCATCACTGTTGTGTCTTCGCAGGTCTATCGCCACTTTATCACCGCCAGCGCCGAAGCAATCAAGGGCACGCATGCCGCTGTCGACTACCCTACCGGCGCCTACGAGCCCGTTGAGCCCAATGTCGAGGAGCACCTAGGTGGCGCCGCAACCACGCAGGAGATGCGCCAGGTTGCGGGACGCGCGACCACGGCGCGCGTCGCTCCCAACAGCCTGCGCGCCAAGGCGGCGGCTGAGCGCAGCCAGACGCAAAAGAAGGTCATCGTCTTCTCGATCGCTATCGCCATCGTCGCGGTCATCGCCTGCGCCGGCGCCATCCTTATCACCACTGCCGGTGAGGGTCTGGGCGAGCATCCCGAGCCAATCCTGTCGTCGCGCACGACCGAGAGCGATGCAAATGGCAACACCCAGTCGCAGGATCAGCAGGCACAGACGGACGATACGCAAGACAGTTCTACCTCTGCCAATTCGTCCTCGAACACCCAAAACCAATCGCAGGGCGTCGATTCCTCTGCGAACAACAGCGGCACGCAATCCGGCACGACTGACTCAAGCCAAACGACTGACGGCTCTCAACCGAGCACGGGCGACCAGGCGAATGGCAATACACCGAGTACGGGATCCACCGACAACAGCAACACCAACAGCTCGAGCGGAACCGCGTCCGGCACGGCATCTGACAGTTCAAGCCAAGGCACGACATCGGGCAACTAGGCACTGCATCCCCAGATAGGCAACCTGTACAACGGGCGCGAACCGACAGCGGTTCGCGCCCGTTTGCCTTGGGCGCCGCCATGGCGAGTGCCATGCGATGGTAAGATGCTTTACATGTGTAAAGAGGAGATTTGCCATGAGCAAGACAATAGTTAGGCCCACGCTATCGCTGGGCAACCACATCTATCTGTATCGCCTGCTGCGCGATGCGATTGGGTGTGGCAAGCAAACGTTTATGACACAGGTCGAGGAGGCGCTCACCGCTGGCGACATGACCGCTTATGACCTGGGCTTCGAATCCACGCGCGAGCTGCTCGAAGAGCTTGACGACTGCATTAAGCTGACCGTCTTTAAGGGCGGTCGCCTGTATGCCACCGTCATCGCCAACGAGGCCTGGGATGCCGCACTTGCCAAGGGCGAGGACAAGCCCAAGACCGCCAAGGGCGCCAAGCAGTCCTACAAAAAGAAAAAGCGCGGTGAGAAGGACCTCAAGGCCGTGCGCCCCAAGCACGTTAAGCGTCCTGAGCCCGAAACCGAGACCGAGGTTGTGCCGGAGCCCGAGCCCGAGACAGAGATCGAAGTCGCTATTGAGGTAACGGCAGAAGCCGAAACCGAAATCGCCGCCACGACCGATCCCGAAGTCATATCCGAGCAGGAAGCCACTGCGGAGCTCAACGAGGCTCCCAAGTCGACAACAGAAGAAGCCGCTAGCCAACCTGAGGCGCCTGCGCTCCAAAACAGCGATGTCTTTGGCGACGAGGCCGAGGACGATCAGCCCGACGAGCCCGACGATCAAGACGCTACTGAGTCGACGCCGGAGCCCGAGACGCCGC
This sequence comes from Collinsella sp. AM15-2, assembly GCF_003471985.1. NCBI lineage: Bacteria > Bacillati > Actinomycetota > Coriobacteriia > Coriobacteriales > Coriobacteriaceae > Collinsella > Collinsella sp. AM15-2. The sequence goes on from NZ_QRKO01000001.1 coordinate 55,149, forward strand.
GGCCTGCCATCTCGCTTACGGTCGTCTATGACCCTGAAAACGCCAACGCCGGCATCACCACCATGGCGTCCACGCCGGTCGAGACAAAGTCGAGCGTCGAGAATCAGAGCGCTCCGCAAGTCGAGTTCGACACCGCGACCGCAGACGCACCTGCCATCGTCGAACCCGCAGATTCCGCGGCGATGCCGAAAGCGGACACCGAATCAGTACTCGGCGCCGAACCCGCGCCCGTCATCGAGGTGACGCCCGTCAATGAGCAGGCCTTCGCACCGACGATGGTACCGGCCCCCGCACCCGTAGCGCCCGCCATCCCCGAGGACTTCCCCATCGATTTCGCAACCGAGGTCTTCTGCCCCGGTCCATTGCTACACCAGCTGTCGACCTATCTCCCCTACGGCGCCGATACCCTCGGCATCGTCGGCGAGTACTACTGGATCGCCCGCGAGCGCGGTACCATCGAGGCCGCGCGAAACCGCGCAAGCTTCCCCCTGCGCTACACGCAGGCCGGCGAGCGCCACGAGGTTGCCGTGCGCATCCGCCGCAACACCACCGTCGGTCTCGGAGCCACCTGGACCATCGATAAAGTCGAAGAACCCGAGCAGTAACGACAAACGGCTCAAATCCAAATCAGGATTTGAGCCGTTTATATTTGTTGATGTTGCGTAACCAACAGCGAGCGGGCCGCAAGTGCCCCAGGTTGCCGTGAAAGAGGAGCGACGCGTACTTCGGTACGCGAGCGACGGCTTGAACGGCAAGATGGGGTGCTTGCGACCCGCGCAGCGTCGAGCAGTTACGCGGTTTGGAAAACCGCGTAACGATCTAGTCGCGCGTCAGCTTACGGTGAATACGATGCGGCTGGGCTGCGTCCTCACCCAGGCGCTCGATACGGTTGGCCTGATAGGCCTCAAAGTTGCCCTCGAACCAATACCAGTTGCCCGGATTCTCGTCGGTGCCCTCCCACGCCAGAATGTGCGTGGCGACGCGGTCCAGGAACATACGATCGTGGCTAATGACCACCGAGCAGCCCGGGAACTCGAGCAGCGCCGCCTCGAGCGAGGACAGCGTCTCGACGTCGAGGTCGTTCGTGGGCTCGTCGAGGAGCAGCAGGTTGCCGCCCTGCTTGAGCGTGAGCGCCAGGTTCAGACGGTTGCGCTCGCCACCGGAGAGTACGCCAGCGCGCTTCTGCTGGTCCTGGCCCTTAAAGCCAAAGCTCGCCACGTACGCGCGGCTGGGGACCTCGGTCTCGCCGACCATCATGTGGTCCAGACCATCCGAGACGACCTCCCACAGGTTCTTGTCGGGGTCGATGCCAGAACGGTTCTGATCGACATAGGAGATCTTGACGGTCTCGCCCACCTCGAGCTCGCCCGAAGTCAGCGGCTCCAGGCCCACGATGGTCTTGAAGAGCGTAGTCTTGCCCACACCGTTGGGGCCGATGACGCCCACGATGCCGTTACGCGGCAGGGTGAAAGAAAGGTCGTCGATGAGCACGCGACCGTCGAATTCCTTGTGCAGGTGATGGGCCTCGAGCACCTTGTTACCCAAACGCGGTCCAACGGGAATGCGGATATCGGTCCAGTCGAGCTTCTGGCTTGCGCGGGCCTCGGCCTCCATCTCCTCGTAGCGAGCCAGACGGGCCTTGTTCTTGGCCTGACGAGCCTTGGGCGAGCTGCGCACCCACTCGAGCTCGGCCTCCATGCGCTTGGCGAGCTTGGCATCGCGGTTGCCCTGAGCCTCGATACGCGCGGCCTTGGTCTCCAGATACGTGGAGTAGTTGCCCTTGTAGGGATAGAGGTGACCGCGGTCGACCTCGCAGATCCACTCGGCAACGTTATCCAGGAAGTAGCGATCGTGTGTGACGGCCAGCACTGCACCCTGGTAGTTGTGCAGGAAGTGCTCGAGCCACAGGATCGACTCGGCGTCCAGATGGTTCGTGGGCTCGTCGAGCAGCAGCAGGTCGGGAGCCTCGAGCAGCAGCTTGCACAGGGCCACGCGGCGGCGCTCGCCGCCAGAGAGCACGTTAACCGGCATGTCGGAATCGGGCAGCTGCAGGGCGTCCATGGCCTGGCCGAGCTTGGAATCGATATCCCAGCCATCGGCGGCATCGATCTCGTCCTGAAGCTTGCCCATCTCGGCCATGAGGGCGTCCATGTCGCAGTCCGGGTCGCACATCTCCTCGCCGATCTTGTTGAAGCGATCGACCTTGGCGATCATATCGCCAAACGCCATGCGCACGTTCTCGATGACGGTCTTGTCGTCATCGAGCGGCGGCTCCTGCTGCAGGATGCCCACGGTGTAGCCGGGGGTAAGCCTTGCATCGCCGTTGGAGACCTCCTCGATACCGGCCATGATCTTGAGCAGGGTCGACTTGCCCATGCCGTTGGGGCCCACGACGCCGATCTTGGCACCGGGATAGAAGCTCAGGGTCACGTCGTCAAGAATCACCTTGTCGCCATGGGCCTTACGAGCCTGATACATCTGGTAGATAAACTCCGCCATTTGCCTATTTTATCCTTTCTACCTTCTGTTTCCCTATTCTTGATTCGCTTTAGTGGAAACGAAATGAGGAAACCAGCTCTGAAACTAAACGAAAAAGGGGCATGGTTGCCCACACCCCCTAATACTACCTGGGAAAAGTCCCTCGGAACATACTATGAACTGCGTACGCTAGTTTTCCGCAACCTTAACGAGCGGCTCGCTGCGATTTGCGCCACAGCAGATACGAATAGACGTAGGCAGCTCCAGCTGAACCAAACGCCAGAACCGCAATCACCGCGGCGACGACTTCACTCGAAAGCACGCTACCCGCCACGCCCATCACAATCAGGCCAACGCCCAGCACCATAAAGCAGGCACCGCCAAAACGCTGCGTACGGCGCCAGTTCTCGGGATCGGCAAGCGCCCAGGGCGTCTTGATACCGAGCGTGTAGTTCTGCTTTACGCGCGGTAAGTAGTTGCCCATACCAATAAAGAGCAAGCCGATAGCGCCTGATACCAGCAAATTGACCGTTCCTACCACCGGCACGATGCCCCACACCGTTAGCTCCCCCAGCCAGCTTATGGCACACATGAGCAGCGTGAAGGCGATTACGAAGCCCTGATAGAACTTACCCGAGGTCCGATACGCCTCGCCCTTGGGGTCAATGCGTGGCACGACGTAGAACATCGCGAGAAGTGCCAGAGGCAACACGCCGAGCGCGGAGGCCATCCAGCTAGGGCCCCAACCGTCGACGGCGCCATTCGCGCCCCAGTGCGTGGGAATCTGCGCCGGCAGGCTCGGCATCACTATCAGATGCGCTGCGACATTGGCAACGCACAGAGCGACCAGTGCAATCCACACGCGCGACGATACCCCCGTGACGTGAATGCCCTTGTTTTCGTTATTCATCCTTATCACCTTCAGTGTTTGTAAAGCCCATAAACCAGCCAATCAAGTCCTGCATGACGGTGGTATTTAAGCTGTAAACGATGTTTTGGCCATGGCGCTCATCGGTCACCAGCCCGGCGTTTTTAAGCGTTGCCAGATGATGGCTGAGCGACGGTTTGCTTATGTCGAAATGCTCGGCGAGCTCCCCCGCCGTGCAATTGCCCTCGCGCAGCAGTTCTAAAATGCGCCGCCGCGTTGGATCCGCCAGCGCCTTAAAACCTTCTCCCGGCATAGAACCTCCTCTCGCTATCTCTCGCGACGTGCACACTATACTCGATATTTAGATGTTTGTCTAATTATCTAATAGCAATGTTATGTATAGAACATTCGTTCGTTTTTAGATACAATGGGTCCAGAAGCAGATGGGCCAGCTCCCTCTTCCCAAGAAGGAGATGGACTATGAGTATTAACGATGTCCTGACGTTGTTGTTGCTTGTAATCGCGGCTGTGGAGCTCGGCATCCACATTGGAGGTCGAATGAAATAGCCGCCCCCGCGTAATGCGAAGACGGCCACTTCTCACGCTACAAACGTGTTTGGGAGTTGGCCAACCCGCTGCAACGGGTGCCATCTGCTTCATCTTATGCGAATCACTGCCTCATTTCAACAAGCCCCTAGGGCTCAAATGGAATCGCGATAATACCTATAATGGCGATAGCTAAAACACGATTCGCTTCCCCATCGGAGGATGTCTATGACCGAAACTGCTGCACTCGTCGAGACACGCGACACCAAGCTCGAAATCATCATGGGCCGCGAGGCACTCGACAAGCTCGCCGATGCCACGGTGCTGGTACTCGGCTGCGGAGGTGTGGGCTCTAACTGCTGCGAGGCACTTGCCCGTGGCGGCATTGGTCATTTCGTCATTCTGGACAAGGACATCATCGCGCCCAGCAATATCAATCGCCAGGCCATCGCCTTTCATAGCACCGTCGGCAAGCGCAAGGTTGACGTGATGGAAGCCATGATCCACGATATCAATCCTGCCGCCACCGTCATCAAGCGTACCGAATACCTGCTGAGCGACAACATCGATGATTTCTTCGCGAGCGTTTTGGAGCAGACGGGCGGCAAGCTCGACTACGTCGTCGACGCCATCGACACCATCTCGGCCAAGCTCACCATTGCCAAATATGCTCAGGACCACGGCATTCGTTTGGTTAGTTCCATGGGCGGGGCCAACAAGCTCCATCCCGAGTGCCTCCGCTTTGCCGACATCTTCGATACGGTACGTGACCCCATGAGCCGCATTATGCGCAAAGAATGTAAGAAGCGCGGAATCAAGAGCCTACACGTACTGTTTAGCTGCGAGGAATCGGTTAAGACACAGCCCCGCGATCCTTCCAACATCCACGAGCGCACCGAGCTGGGAACCGCCAGCTTTATGCCGCCCATCATGGGTCAGATGATTGCCGGCGAGGTTATCCGCCAGATTAGCGGGCGCGGGTGCGAGCGCGTGCGCGCCGATGGCCAGCGCTTGGACTAGCAGGGTGCGCCACGATGAAGCTGCAGCTGTTTGATGTGCACTGTCATCTCGATTTAATGGCTCACCCGGACGCCGTTGCCGATGAGGCAACGGCGCTGGGCCTGGTTCTATTTGACTGCGGCGTCGATCCGCACGACTTTGCACGCGCCAAGAAGCGCGCCTGCAGCCGTTCAAATATTTTTGCCGGCATCGGCCTCCATCCCTGGTGGCTCGCCGACGGACGATGTGGTCCTGCCGAAGTCAATCTGCTTTGCGAAGTCGCTGACCAAGAGCGCTATATCGGCGAGGTAGGACTCGACTTTTCCGCGCGCTTTGCCGGAAGCGAACCGCTACAAATACAGACATTTGACCGGCTCTGCGATGCGCTCGTGCAGCATCCTCTTACCGGGCGCGTAATATCAATTCACGCCGTTCGTTCGGCGGGAACCGTACTGGACGTCCTCGAATCGCATGGACTACTCATCCCAAACTCCGACTCCCCCGTTATCATCTTCCACTGGTTTAGCGGCACTTCGGACGAACTCGTCCGCGCGCGTAATGCGGGCTGCTATTTTTCCGTCAACGAACGCATGCTCGCATCTAAACGAGGACGCGAATACACACGACAGATTCCACTCGACCGTCTACTGCTCGAGACCGATGCGCCGGCCGAGCCAAACACAGAAACAAGCGCGCAATCGCTCATCAGATCGCTCACAAGGACCTCAGAACGCATCGCCTCGCTCAAAAAATGTGACATAAAGCACATCGAATCGGCAGTTTTAGCAAATGCGCGCTCTGTTTTTGACCTTCGCTAACCCCTGTGGGCAAAAATGCCAAGGGACATGCGAATCGCACAACGCAGTCCTTATTGGAAGGCGGTACAGTTCGGCGGCATTACACCAATTCGTGCATGAGATCACGGTTGCGTGTATACAATTCGTCAAAGATATGACGACGCGACGCATATAGCTCGTGGGCAGTCATATCGGGCACGATTGTTTGCGCAACGCCAAGGACTCGGGCGAGTTCATCCCATGATGTATAGGCGCCACCTGCGAGAGCTGCCATAATAGCATCACCGAAGCATGCGCCCACCGTAACCTTGGCAACCGAGACCTCGCGCCCGCATACGTCGGCGATAGCTTGCATCCAAATTGGATTCTTGGTTCCACCTCCGACAAGCATAATGCGCCCAATTGGCAGTCCATGCTCTCGCTCGATAATGTCGACATGGGATGCAACGGTATACGCGACGCCTTCCAAGGCGGCGCGAACCATATGGGCTCGCGTATGCCTTCCGGTCAGGCCAAAGAAGACGCCACGCGCCTCGGGATCGTTGAGCGGAGTACGCTCCCCCGCAAAGTACGGCAGACACAGGAGCCCATCGGCACCCGGCGCCACATCGGCGGCATCATGCGCCATAACCGAATATGCATCGGGGCCACCGTGGCCCTCGGCCTCTACCGCGTCGCGATACAGCTCTTGGCGCAGCCACGATGTGAGTGCACCCGCTGTATTGGTCCCCGCGCAGATCCCGTAAGTTCCGGGAATGATAAACGTCCCTGGCCACAGGCGAGCATCATCGACCATATGATCAGCTAAGTAGATGAAATACGCCGTGCTCCCCAACTGAACCATCATATCGCCGGGACGGAATACACCCGTCGAAATGGCCTCGGCACCAGAGTCGCCCGTTCCCACCAAGACAGGTGTCCCTGCCACGAGCCCCGTCGCCTCAGCCGCACGCTGCGTAATCACCCCGGCAATATCGGTAGCCGACATTACCTCCGCCATCTGGTCAGGCCGGCAGAAACGAGCACATTCCCGAGCATCAACCTTCCAAGTGTAGCGATCGTATAGGGGAAGAAAATCCTCCGCCAAATAACGGTCCACCGTAAAACGCCCCGTCAACTTCGCGCACAGAAACGATGACGCCGTCAGGAACTTCGCGGCACGTTCGTGCACCTCGGGCATATTCTCCTTAAACCACAAGATCTTTGGAGCAATATCTGACGAACAGGGATCGTGCCCGAAAAGCTCGCGTGCGCGATCTGGCCCATATTCGGAAAGAAGCTCGTCAATCTGCGGCTTCGAACGTGCATCGACTCCATATAAAATCGCGGGTGCCAGCGCGTTGCACTCGGTATCGACCGGTACGCAGTCGCAACCCAATGCGGAAAGGCCCACGCATCCAATCTGCGCCGCATTAACCCCCGATCGCACCACCAGCTCGCGCGACAAGCGGCAAAAATCTCCCCACCAAACTGCCTCCGCATCATGCTGGTACCATCCATCACGCGGGTTGTCCGTCTCGTGTCCACAAGAAGCCTGGCAAACGATATTGCATCGATCATCGATTAAAACGCCTTTAGAGGCGCTTGTCCCAATATCAATACCCAGATAGAACGCCATAGGTGCCTACTCCCCTCGCGCCGTACGAGCGGCAGCCATAAAACGAACTACCCGCTCAACATCAACCGGGGCATCCAGCTTTCCGTCGCGCTTTAAGCAGGTGCCGACAAACGCGCCATCGTAGTGAGCAAATACGTCAGCCACGGTATTTTCGCGACAACCGGTGCCACATACCACAGGCACTTCGCCAACACGCTCGCGGACCTCATCGGCAAGCTCGCCCGAAGCACCACGACCGGCAGCCGAACCGCCGATGACCATCGCATCCGGTAGGCAATTAAAGAGAAGTGAATCGGCAATGTCCGCAGTCGTGCGGTCGTTGAGATAAACCTCCCCCTCGCTCGTGATGAAGTGAAAAAGCTTGAGGTCGTCCAGGCGCAGCGCCGTCTTGCGACGCATGGTGTGAGCGAAATCTCGGTTAATCAGCCCGAGATCACCGGCCCAGGCACCGCAAAAATTGCAGCGCGTGAACTGCGCATCGACGGCAGCGCACAGCTCGATTGTGGCATCACCATCGTAAATAGCTTCAGCTCCCCAAGGGGTCGACAAATCATGGGACAGAACCCCGATTACATAGCCCATCGATGCAAGGGTTGAGGGAGAAACGTGCTGCTCATAGGGCATCGAGAGCTCATTGGTAATCAAAATGCCATCGACACCGCCCCGTTGCAACGCTTCGAGATCGCGCTTGGCGGCTTCCACGACCTGCGACACGCTTCCGCCCGGGTAATACAGTGGATCGCCCGGCAGAGGACGCAGGTGCAGCATTCCGATAACCGGCTTTTCGGTCTTGAACATCGAGGTTAGAAACGACATAGCGTGCTCCTTCATAGGGTTATTGCAGGGACGTTACTCCCCCAGCACCTCGACGTACACTTTTCGCTTCTGCGGACCGTCAAACTCCGCAAGATAGATGTTCTGCGCACCTCCACACACGATGTGGCCATCTTGGACGGGAAAGAAGCAGCTGTTTCCACAAATCATGCTCTTGATATGCCCACAGGAGTTGTTGCCGGTGGCTCCATAGCTCGGCAGGAAGTGTGCATGCGCATAGGGGGCATCTAGCGGGGCGATGCGATCAAGCGTCTCCATAAGATCCGTCTCCACGCAGGGCAGCCCCTCGTTTACCACGATTCCACAGGTCGTATGCGACAAAATAATCGCTGCCAAGCCATTCGTCACCGAGCTGCGTTCAATGGCAGCGTGCACGTCTTCGGTAATATCGATGAACTGGTCCGGAGCAGTCGATAGATAGCTCAATGTCTCGAGCGTCACCATGTTCACTCATCCCCTTCAAGAAAACGCAGGGCATTACCCCAGTAGAGCCTTTCTCGCGCATCATCGCGCATGGACACGGTATCGAGCGCCCGTTTGAGTTTGAACGCACGGAAGCGCGGCGTATTGCTGGCGAACATCACTTGATGCGATAGCGCGCGCTCATACCACAGCGGCCCCATATCGACCGTGAAAAGACGCTGCATCATCTCCTCGGGCGAATCGATGTAAGTGATAGAGGTGTCCGTGTAGCAGTTGGGATACTTGAGCAGCATCGCCACGGTCTCGCGCACCCAGGGCCAGCCAAAGTGGGTCAAACTAAAACGCACATTTGGATGCGTTGCGATTGTGTGCTCAAATACAAGCGGATTACTGCGCGAGAGCTCTGCGCCCGGCTCCCAAGACATACCGGCATGGAAAACTACCGGCTTGTTATAGCGCTCGCACAGCTCGTAAAGCGGCTCGGCCACGGCATCATCGGGAGCAAAACCCTGCTTTGCCGGATGCAGGCAAAGCCCCTTTGCCCCCAACTCGGTAAAGGCGCGCCCCAATTCGTCTGCGGCACCGCTCACCTGCGGATCTACGCTCGCAAATCCCCACAGACGATCGGGATGCGCGGCAACCAGCATGGCAATCTGGTCATTGGTGCCAAAATGCCCTCCGCATGCCGTGGTTACATCGAGCGGCATGAGCACGCTCTTCTGCACATCGCAGACGTCCATCTCGACTTGAAGCTCATCCCAATCCATGGGGCCCATATGCCCCATACCAAATTCTCGTGACCAAAAACCGAATCCATCAGGCTCATCACCCGGCGTATAGATCTCGCCGTAGAGCATGGGCTGGACCAACATGTCGATAACCATTTCGCACTCCTTTCCAAGCATTTGACCCTAGTACGGCTCAAAAGAGCCGATGACGCGGGACGAAAGCTCGGCGCCCGCCTTCATACACGCCGGAATATCAAGGCCATCAATCACGCCCTTGGTAAACCCGGCGATATACGAGTCACCGGCGCCCACGGTGTTAACGACCTTCTCCGCCGGTACGATCCCGCACTCATAGAAGCGTTCGCCGTCAAAGGCAATGCTTCCCTTCTCGCCAAGCGTGGCAACTGCCACCCGCGGCCCCAACTTCTGTACGTGACGTACCCAATCACGCAGCTCCGGAGTGTCCTCTTCAAACGACATAAACGCATAGTCTACGTAAGGAAAATGAGCCTCGCAGGCATATTCGGGATCCTGGCTGAACACCGAGAAGTCCATAACCACCGTCTTGCCCGCATCATGCCATTCGGGCAGGAGGTCCAAACAATTGCCAAACAGGTCGGTATGAATGATGTCATGCTCTAGGATAAACGCCCGGTCATCTTCATTCGGTCGATATGTCTCTATTACGCCATCGATTGCCTCGAGATGCACGCGATCGACGCCGTCTTTCAATGCCATGAGCATCACCGAGGTGTCGCCATCCTCCACCCGCAGATGTGAGATATCGAACCCCTCAGCGGCCAGCGCCTCTCTCATCTTGTCTCCGTACTCGTCCTTGCCGACAACCGACACGGCGGATACCGAAACTCCCATTCGTGCAAGATGGATACCCCAGTCAATGCCATTACCAGTCGGATAGAACACGCCGATGTTTTGATAGACGTCCGCACAGCAAAAACCAGCCGCGCACGCTTTAATACTCATGGTCTTCTCCAATGTTCAAAAGGGGACCCACCACATGGCGAGCCCCCTTTTCGCGTTTCGCTTATTGTTTTGCATCGGCCGTCCAAAGCCTCATAGCCAGACCGCCGTACGCTTTCTTAAGCTATTCGACGATTGGTGCTCCGTGGCCCCAAGAACCTTCCATGCCGCACACGGTCGAGGCAAACCCGGCAGCAAAGTCGAGCGCACGCTCGATGGCCTCGGCGCCATCTTCACCACGCTTGGCGGAATCGAGATAGCACATCAAAAACGAGGTGAGGAACGAGTCGCCCGCCCCCATGGTGTCCTTCATGTCCGTTACCGGTTTAGCCAGCTGGCGGTAATAACGCTCGCCGTCGTAAGCAATGCAGCCCTCGGCGCCCGCCGTAGCCGACACAAAACGCGGACCCAAGCCCTTCACCCATGCCAGACGCTCGCGAATCTCGTCCTCACTCGCGGCATCCGCCGCACTAAAGAAAGCGAAATCGACGTAGGGCGCAATCTGCTCGTAGTACTCGTCGGTGGAGTCGTCCGAAAAGTCAAAAGAGACCGTGACGCCCGCAGCCTTCAGCTTGGGCAGCTCGCGCTCGGTAAAGCAATAGTTGCCCGAATGAACCACATCGAACTGCTTCATGTACGAAAGGTCAAAGCGATCGAGGACATAGCGCGCATCGCCACGGATACCGCCCTCGTTGGAGCCAAGGAAGACACGGTCACCGTCAACGACGGTGACGCGAGCCGCTCCGTTCTCGCCAATCATCTGCTCGCACTTGTCAAGCTCGATACCCTCATCCTCGAGGCTTGCAATGACATGCTCGGCAGCGGCGTCATTGCCAAAAATGCCCATGTATGCGGAGCGTGCGGCACCGCATTTCTTGGCATAAACGGCGAAGTTCACCGCATTGCCGCCAGGATACATGGTATGGATATGCTCGTAGCGATCGACGACGTTGTCGCCAAATCCGAGCGCGTTAACGTTAAATGCCATGGCCTTTGTCCCTTCTAGTACTCGACAACACCCATATAGCGACGGAAATCGGGATCGTGATCAAACACCTTGCCGCGTGCAGCACGCAGCTCGCAGTTCATGGCATAGAACAGCACCGGGTCCAGATAGGCACGGACGCTCGCCGGCACGGCTTCCATACCGTACTCCTTGGCATCGAGCACCATCAGCGTATCGGTATGCGTCTTAAGGAACGCCAGGGCGCGCTCGTCCATAGCACGGCACTCGCTGGAGCCCATCTGCAGGAAGTAAAAAACGCCATCCTGAGTAGCCTCGAAGGGGCCATGGAAGTACTCGGCAGAGTGGATGTAGCTGCAGTGCTGCCACTGCATCTCCATAAGAGAGCAGATAGCGAAACCGTAGGTCTGGCTAAAGTTGGGACCGCTGCCCAGAATATAGAAGAACTCGTGCTCCTGGCAAAGCTTGGCAAAGCGATCGCCCAGCTCGGCATTTACCTTCTCGCGTGCCGGGGGAAGAATCTTATCCATCTCGGCGATACCGGCATACATATCGGCAAGATCGGCGTAGCCCTCCTGCTGATCGAGCAGCTCTGCCGCAAGCGACAGCGAAATACCAGCGGGGACCTCGGCCTGCGGCACACCCTCGCCCCACGGGTAGACCCACGTGGTCCACTTGCCGGAGTCGATCTTAGATCCAGCGTTGTCGGTCTGGGCGATCACCGTAGCGCCGGCAGCAAGGGCAATCTCGCAGCCCTCGACGACCTCGGGGGTGTTGCCACTGTGGCTACAAGCGATGACCAGGGACTTCTCGCCCAGACGACGCGGACGCATAATGTCGAATTCACGCGCGGTATAGATATACGAAGTGAAGGTGGTTGCCTCGCGCTGCAGAAGCTCATGAGCCGGGATCAAATCGATCATGGAGCCACCGCAAGCAATCCAGTAGACGCTGTCGAACTTGCCCTTCTCGGCAATTGCCTCTTTGATCAGATCGTGTGCGTTCATATCCAGTTCCTTTCTTGTTTGGTCCGCAATCAATGAGATTGGCTGCGTGGCCGATAGTTGTTTTAGTCAATCAGATATTTCTCGAATGCGGCCATGTTCTTGGCATCTGCCGCCGCCGGGTCATCGTAGTAACGACCGTCCGTGATTTCCTGGCCCAGCATGCCGTCAAAACCATGGGCGTTGAGCGTGGCGACGAAGGCGTCCATATCGTGCTTGCCATCGCCCCACACCAGATGTCCATACGGGTCACCGTCGATAAAGTGCATCTCGTGAATTGCCCCATCACCAAAGGCGGCAAACCAGTCCTCGAGCGTCTCGCCTGCAACGCCCATCGCGGTTGTATCAACCATGGGCTGTAAGTACGGGCTCGCGACCTCGTCAATCATGCGCTTCGCATCGGAAACCGTCGTCACAAGGTTACTCTCCTCGGGACGCAGGCTTTCCATCGTAAGCACCAGACCGTGCTCGCCGGCATACTCCGCCAGAATGGACAAGTGCTCGCGGCTGCGCTTCCAGGCTTCCTCGCGATCCTCGTCCCAGTCGCCCCAGCCCGAGTTGACGGACATACGGTCGCACCCAAGTACCTCGGCAAGCTCAATGCCGTGCTTAAAGTACGCCAGGCTGCGCTGTTCATGCAGCGGCTTGCGTGCGCAGTATTGCCAAGGATAGACAACATTCTCGGGGCACAGAGTACGATACCTAAGCCCACGGTCTGCAGCCTTTTTCGCCAGGACCTCAGCCTCAAAGTAGCCCGTGTGGTCGAGCGTCACATGCGGCTCCGCACACCACAGCTCAATGGACTCAAAGCCCAAACGCTGCTGCACATCAAGGAAGTAATCGAGCGACCACATGATGTAGTGGATATTCATGCCCGCAATCTGCTCGCGGCGCAGCGTCGGCTTGGATTCAGACATCTTATGCCTCCTTATTTCGATCGAACACGATTTGTCCGTCCGACATCGTCATATCAACCGCAAGATCGCGTGCGTCGCGATAATCGAGGTCAAACACATCCCGATCGAGCACGCAAATATCGGCAAGCTTGCCGACCTCGAGCGTACCCAGCTCGTCTTCGCGCATCAGGTCGTACGCGCCCCCGGCAGTCCAAGCGCGCAAGAGCTCGACAAGCGTCAGCGCGTTGACCTCATTCACGGGCAGTCCGTCGTCGAAGTATCCGCCGCACGCACTGTAGATTGACTCGCCCAAGCTCGGAATCAACAGCGGTAAATCCGTGCCACAGCACACTGTGCATCCGGAATCTTCCATGCTGCGGCGATTCCAGCTATGCAAAAGTCGCGTCTCGCCAATTTGTCGACGCATCATCGACAGGCAGTCCTCGCGCCTGTCCAGCGTCAAAATCTGCGGATAGACCTCGCAAATTCCACCTAACTTGCCAAACTCGACAAGATCGGTCGGGTCAGAGTTCTCGAGATCGGTAATCGCATGGCGGCGAAGCATCCGTCCATGCTCGTCTCGAGGCAGCGAGGCATAGAGCGCCACGGTGCGGCGAACGGCGCCATCGCCCTGGCAATGCAAGGAATATCGGAAGCCGTCAGCATCAATTGCACGCAGCTCGTTCTCAATCAGATCCCACTCGGGCTCTTCGACAACCGTCTTGCCGGCAGCTCCCGCATCGGCCGTGTCCTCATAGGGGCCAATCATCTCGGCAAGCCCCGCCCATACGCCGCGATCGGTCATACGGTTGAAGCCAGAAAAACGAACGAACGGTCCCCGGAAGCGCTCTCGCGCCTCGCGGGCATATGCCAGATTTGCACCGGCACCCACCGGCTGCGACATCATAGAGACGCGAACCGTCAGCTCACCAGATTCCTCACGGCGAGCCATTTCGTCGGCAAAGCCGTAGTAGTCATCAAACGCCATTTCCTTGATGGCGGTAACGCCGCGCTCGTTAAGCATGCTCATGTAGTCCGAATACCCGGCGCGCACCTCGGGTAGCGCGAGGAAATCGCTCATCATGCGCCAGATCTTCTCGGCATAGCACGCCTGGGGTGTAAAGCCGTATCGCGCACTGGCGGCAGCATTGAGAACGCAGGTCTCCGCACCCGGTGTAAAGCAGACGACAGGGATATCGCCAAAACAATCGTCAAACACAGCTGCCGTATTTGCGTTCTCGGCATCCGATGCCAACGTTTCGGGCATGTTGTGGCCAAAAGCCGCCGCACAATCCGGATGATCATCTTTCCATGCACGCAAGAGCGACACGGCCTCTTTGGCATCGGCGACGCCGGATAGATCAGACCCCAACGTCCGCAGCGCCCAGCCCGTATAGAAGGTATGCACATCGATCAGGCCAGGCATGACGGTGCGGTCGCCCAGGTCAACCACCTCGTCCGCTTGGGTCAAATACGAAGCTACCTCACACTTGGTGCCAACAGCCTCAATTCGATTGCCACGGACCGCTACGAAACCTTCAAACGGCAGGTCCCCCGTACCGGTAAAGACGCTCTTAGACGTCAGGACCGTCAAACGATCAGACATCACAACCACCTACATCGGAAGCATGCCAGAGATTGCCGTTACGATCAGGCCAAAGACGACCATGAAAATGAAGAACTTCCAAATGGTCTTCCACCATTGGCCAAACGAAATCTTAGCCACGGCAAGGCCGGCGACCGTCATGCCCGCCACGGGACTGATAGTGTTGATGGTCTGATTAGCAAACTGGAGCGCGGTAACGGCTGCCTCGGGATTGAGGCCCATAAGCTCGGTCAGGGGGCCCATAACAGGCATGGTGAGCGCCGCCAGGCCAGAACTCGAGGGAACCAGCAAAGAGAGCAGGCCAAGGACGATATACATAAACGTGGTGTAGACGGCGGCGGGTGCACCGGCGAGCGCAGTAGCGAGCGCCTGGAGGATGGTGTCGATGATCATGCCGCCCTCGGCGATGACCAGAATACCGCGAGCGATACCAATAACGATGGCAGCGTACGCAAAGTCGGCGAGACCCTTAACGAACTCCTCAGCGATCGTCTGCTGGTCAAGACCGCCCAGGATACCGGCAAGCAAGCCCATGCCAAGGAACACGGCGGAAATCTCATTCATGTACCAGCCCTGGGTAACAAGACCCCAGACGATAATGCCCATACCGCAAGCAAAATCGATAAGCACGAGCTTCTGACGGATAGTGAACTCTTCCTCAATGGAGGCATCGGTCACGGAAAACTCGATACGCTTGAGCTTATCGTCCTCATACGTAATGGACGACTCGGGGTTTTTCTTGACGCGCATGGCGTAGCGCATGGCCCATGCGATACCGACGGCAGTGAAGATGACCCAAGAAACGGCGCGCAGCCACAGTTGCGGATTGCCCTCGATGCCAATGATGCCTTGGGCGATCAAAACATTAAACGGGTCGATGGTCGAGGCACAATATCCCAGGTTAGGGCCAAGGAAGCAGATGATGAATGCCGTCATCGAGTCATAACCGATACCCATCATGATGGGAATGAAGATGGCATAGAACGGCAGGGCTTCCTCAGACATACCAAACGTAGTGCCGCAAATGGACAGCAACGTCATCGTGATGGGAATGATGAGGATGTCCTTGTTCTTAAGCTTTTTAATCACACGGCTCATGCCGGCATTCAAAGCGTTGGTCTTGGTGATGATTGCGAACGATCCGCCAATCAATAAGACGAACGCAACGACGTCGGCAGCCTCTTGGATACCCTTGGTGGGCGCTTGCAGGACCGCGAAGATATCCTGGCCCAGATTGATGGTCTCACCGGTCTCGGAATCGGTGTAGTTCTTATCGACCTGTTCATAGGTTCCAGCAACGGCGACTTCACGCTCGCCCGCCGCTGTCGAAATCGTCTTGCGCTGATACTGACCAGAGGGAACGATCCAAGTCAGGACCGCAAAGACAACGATCAGCAAGAACATGATCGTATAGACATGCGGTAATTTGAACTTAAAACGTCTGTTTGTCTTCTTTGCCATCGTATCTGACATAGATACCTCCAAAGAACTCGAGACTGCATCGCATCTCGCTTCAACGTTTGCACAATGCAAACGTTCTATGACGTTCTATAGATTACCAGCAGCTTTTTCCTTCATCAAGATAATTTCAAACTGATTGCCGCAACGCGGTTGAACGGTTGCGTTTGCGCCGTGAACGGTATGGAAACGCCCGGTGAGATGATCCACCGGGCGCTTCCATTCGCAATGTCCTAGATGTCAAAAACGTAGCGAGACCCAACGATTCGCTGACGACCGATGATAAACGGCCGCCGCTGCTCATCGAAAAAGAAGGCTTCCATATAAAACAAGGGTTCGCCAACGGGAACTGCCAACAGTCGAGCGACCTCGGGCGACGCGCAGGCGATCTCGAGCGTGCACGGGTCGGTAAACGCGGGCGTGCGGCCCGTCCGGTTGCGCACGAACTCAAAAATGGATTGGTTAGATAGAGGTGCCGTTGATAGATAGGCGTTGTCCTCGTAAACATATATGTTGTTCTCGAGCATGACAGGGACGCCATCGGCAGTGCGCACGCGCTCAACGCAAATCAAGTCAGTTCCAACGGGAACACCAAAGAACTGTGCTTCGGTGGAATCCGCCGGCAGTATCTTTCTCGAAATGACACACGCCCCCGGTTCCATTCCGTTAACGCGGCATGCGTCCGAAAAACTCTGAACGTCATCCTTCTGGCGAATCTTGCGCTTGAGCTTGGGGGCATTGACAAACGTGCCTTTCCCCTGTCGCTTCGTTAGATAGCCCTGCTGGACGAGCTCCTCAATAGCGCGTCGCACGGTAACGCGGCCAACTTTATAGCTCTCAGCCAATTCGAATTCGTTGGGTATCCGCGCGCCTGCCTTGTAGGCGCCGGAGTTGATTTCGTTTTTAATGATATCAATGACCTGTTGGTACAGCGGTATCGCTGCTTTACCGTCAGTCGGCCCTTCAGTCGGTGGCATATACCCTCTCCCAGCACAATTAATTCTAAAACGGGCTTAAGGGCATTCAACAAGCCCTTAAGCCCGCATTAGCTTAAAGTATGCTAGGTGTCGCACCAAAATGTTGGCTATTTACTCATCAGACCCGAAAAACGCGCAACTACCGCGCTCCTAAGAAAGCGTGAGCAGCTCCGGCAGCTGATCGATAATCTTATCCGCGGCATCTTGGCTAAAGCCAAAGCGCTCCTCGCGCTTGGCAATAACTGTCAGGCCGGCTCGCTTGCCAGCGGTGATGCCAGGCACCGAATCCTCAACGCAGCAGCAGCGATTCGCGGGCAGCCCCAGTAGGTCAAGCGCATGCAGGTAGATGTCGGGCTCGGGCTTGCTCTCCTTAAACTGCTCGCCGCTCACCACATACTCAAAGGCATCCGACAGCCCGCACGCATTGAGTACTTCCTCGATGCTATCCATGGGCGACGAGCTAGCAAGCGCCACGCGAACGCCGCGGCGCGGCAGCTCTCGAATCGTATCCACGGCGCCTGGGTTAATCAAAGTCTGATAGTCGCGCGGACGTTTATGCGCCCACTCATCCCAACGGGCCAACGCCTCCTCGCCAGTAAAATGTCCCTTACCGGCACGCTCAAACCAATCGACCAGCATGTGGAGAAAGAACTGATGCGAGGTACCGACCTGCCCGTTCAACTCCTCTTGGGTCAGGTTCAACCCAAGCTCCTTGGCAAACGCGGCAGTCTCGCCCAGATAGTAATACTCGGTATCGACAATGACACCGTCCATGTCAAAGATAACGGCGTCGAACGGAAATGCGGACACGGCACCCTCCCTAACAAAAGGGCGCCTGTAAGCAGGCGCCCGAACCATGCATTATCGGCGATTCTAGCCCAGCAGCTTATCCAGCGCCACTGCAATACCGTCTTCGTTGTTATTGGCGGTCACCATCTGGGCTACCGCCTTAACCTCATCGACGGCGTTGCCCATGGCAACACCGGTACCCGCCCACTCAATCATGGACTTGTCGTTCTGGCCATCGCCAAACGAGACGACCTCGCTGGCATCGATACCGAGCTTGGGCAGGGCACCCTCGAGCGCGCGGGCCTTGTCGATACCGGGCGCCGTGTACTCAAAGTACCAGTCGGCCGTAAACATGCCCGAAAGCGTCTGGGTAAAGGGCGCATACATCTCCTCGTAATGCGCCTGTAGGTAGGCCGGGTCGCCTGCCGTCAGCAGCTTGTCCACGGGATAAGCGTCCACAACCTCATGCAAGCTCTCGACCTCACGGATCTTAAGGTCGCACGCATCGCGCTCATACTTGACAATATTCTTCTGCGAACCGTCCGGCAGTGTGATCATGCAGCGATACGAGTCCACGACGTGCAGGTCCCGACCGAGCGAGATCATGGGAATCACGTCGAAATTGCGCAGGTGATCACTCAGGCGATGCAATTCGTCGGCAGGCATAGCCTGATCGAACAGCACCTCATCGGTCTGAGCGTCGACCACATGCGCGCCATTAAAGGCAACTAGCAGACCATCATGGTTCTGAAGGTCGAGCTCCTGCGCCAAGGCGTGCAGCCCCCATGCGGGGCGACCCGAAGCCAAGATGAGCTTAATGCCCGACTCCTGAGCCGCGAGCAGTTTCTCGCGCGTACGCGGGCTGATGACCTTTTGGTCGTTGGTGAGCGTACCGTCGATATCCATTGCGATGGCTTTGATTGCCATATATGCCTCCCTGTCATTGAACAACCTTGTCTGAGCCATCATACAGAACACCCACGGCGGCGCTGTTTGCAACGGGGAAAATGTCATATTGTCCCAAACATGAACGGCGCGCCTTCGACGATTGCGATGCCCGTCGAGGCGCCTCCCGATACATTCCATCCTATCCAAATAGCAAAGGGCCCGCATCCCAACGGATACGGGCCCTTGTCTACTATGCGTTACTTATCGCAGCGAATCCTACTTGCGGTGAGCGCGGTAGAACTCGATGAGCGCCTGAGTCGAAGCGTCCTGCTCGGCCTTGGCGGCGTCGTCGTGGAAGGCCGGGGTGATCTGCTTGGCAAGCTGCTTGCCCAGCTCAACGCCCCACTGGTCGTAGGAGTCGATGCCCCAGACCGTGCCCTCGACAAACGTAATGTGCTCGTACAGGGCGATGAGCTCGCCGAGTGCGAACGGGGTCAGCGTGTCACCGAAGATCGAAGTCGTCGGACGGTTGCCCTCAAAGCAGCGGGCCGGGACGATCTGCTCGGGCGTGCCCTCGGCGCGCACCTCATCGGCCGTCTTACCAAAGGCGAGCGCCTTGGTCTGAGCCAGGAAGTTGCCTAGGAACAGCTCGTGGACATCCTGGCCGCTGTCGGTTGCGGGGTTGGCAGTGTTGGCAAAGGCGATGAAATCGGCCGGGACCACCACGGTGCCCTGGTGCAGCAGCTGGTAGAAGGCGTGCTGACCATTGGTACCGGGCTCGCCCCAGAAGATCTCACCGGTATCGGAGGTCACGGCGCTGCCGTCCCAGCGGACATGCTTGCCGTTGGACTCCATGGTGAGCTGCTGCAGGTAGGCCGGGAAGCGGTGCAGATACTGGCAGTACGGAAGCACAGCGTGGCTCTTGGAACCGAAGAAGTTGACGTACCAGACGTTGAGCAGACCCATCAGCGCGACGGCGTTGTTCTCGAGCGGAGTGTTGCAGAAGTACTCGTCGATGGCGTGGAAGCCCTCAAGGAACTGCTGGAAACGCTCGGGGCCGAGCACGACGATCAGCGACAGGCCCACGGCGGAGTCGACGGAGTAGCGGCCGCCGACCCAGTTCCAGAAACCAAAGGCGTTGGCCGGGTCGATACCGAAAGCCTCGACCTTGTCGAGTGCGGTGGAAACGGCGACGAAGTGCTTTGCAACAGCCTCGGCGTTCTGCTCATCGGAGCCATCGATGGCGCCCTGAGTCTTGAGCTGCTCGAGCATCCAGGTCTTGACCTCGCGGGCGTTGGTGAGGGTCTCGAGCGTGGTGAAGGTCTTAGAGACGATGATCACGAGCGTGGTCTCGGGATCCAAACCCTTGAGCTTCTCGGCCTGGTCGTTGGGGTCGATGTTGGAGATATAGCGGCAGTCGATACCGGCGTCGGCATAGGGACGCAGGGCCTCGTAAGCCATGACCGGGCCCAGATCGGAGCCGCCGATGCCGATGGACACCAGGTGCTCAATCTTCTTGCCGGTAACGCCCTTCCACTCACCGGAGCGCACGCGCTCGGCGAAGGCATACATGCGATCGAGGACCTCGTGCACGTCGGCGACGACATCCTGGCCGTCGACGATAAGCTGGCCTTTCTCGCTTGCCGGACGGCGCAGCGCGGTGTGCAGGACGGCGCGGTCCTCGGTGGTGTTGATGTGCTCGCCGGAGAACATGGCGTCGCGGCGCTCCTCGAGCTTCACCTCGCGGGCAAGATCGCACAGCAGCTTGACGGTCTCATCGGTCACCAGGTTCTTGGACAGATCGAAGTGAAGGTCGCCGGCGTCAAAGCTCAGCTTGTTCACGCGGTCGGCGTCAGCGGCGAACCAGGCCTTGAGGTCGATACCCTCGGCCTCGAGCTTCTCCTGATGAGCCTCGAGCGCCTTCCAAGCGGCGGTCGACGTAGCGTCGATAGGTGCGGCAACAGTTGCCATAAAGTCCTCCTCAGCATACGGGCGCAAGCCTCCATGCGCCCGGATAATCAGATAGTCCTATTCTAGCGCAGGTCAAGACTACAATCAGCGAGCGTTGCCAATCCGCCCCCCAACGGCAACCGACCAAAAAGGGACAGGTTTGTTTTGGCAGGTCAAACGCTTTACCTACCAAAATAAACCTGTCCATTCCTGGCAGGTTTTGACGGTGTCCGCGCAAGCAGGTATTATCGAACAGGTATTCGATAAGAACATGTGTTTGATGGGAGGACGCGTGGGGCACGAGCAGCATACCTATATCTGCATCGACCTTAAGACGTTTTACGCCAGCGTCGAGTGTGTCGACCGCGGGCTCGACCCACTCACCACGTGCCTGGTCGTTGCCGATGAATCGCGCGGACGCACGACCATCTGCCTCGCCATCACGCAGGCCATGAAAGACCTCGGGATACACAACCGCTGCCGTCTGTTCGAGATTCCTGACGGCATCGACTGCATCAAGGCCATACCGCGCATGCAGCACTACATGGAGGTGTCGGCGAAAATCTACGGCATCTATCTGGAATACGTGAGCCCGCAAGACATTCACGTCTATTCAATCGACGAGTGCTTTATCGACGTGACGCCCTATCTAGACCTCTACCACACCGATGCCGAAGGGTTCGCCTGCATGTTGCGCGACGAGGTCCTCGCGCGCACCGGCATCACGGCCACCGTCGGTATCGGCCCCAACCTATTCCAGGCCAAAGTAGCGCTCGATATTACCGCAAAGCACGTACCCAGCCGCATCGGCATACTCGATAACGAAACCTTTCGCAAGGAGATCTGGCCCCATCGCCCCATCACCGACATCTGGGGCATCGGCCCCGGCGTGGCGGCCCGTCTCGAGAAATACGGCGTCTACGACCTGATGGGCGTCGCCGCACTCGACGAGAACCTGCTCTACGACGAACTCGGCGTCAATGCCGAATATCTTATCGACCACGCCTTCGGGCGTGAGCCGACAACCATCGCCGATATCCAAGCTTATCGCCCGCAAGCGACCTCGACCACCACAGGACAGGTGCTCTCGAAGGGCTATGCCTATGAGCAGGCCTACACCGTCTTGCGCGAGATGGTCGACAACGCCGTACTGGACTTGATCGATAAGCACGTGGTGTGTGACAGCATCTCGCTCTTTGTGGGTTATGCGAGCGAACGAGCTGACATACGCCGCCTCGACGCCAGCGGTACAGCGCAATATGTGGACGGATGCGGACACCTACGCTCGAGCACGTCGAGCATCGAACCCATCGCAACCGCCGGCCCTGAGCTCGCGCCCCGTGCGCCCAAGCCCGTCCAGCGCGATGACGAACGGCGCCGCCTGGTGCGGGAGGCGCAGGCTATCGATGGCATCTTTGTGGGAGAGCATGGCGGCAAACCGCGCGGTGGCTATGCCGCACTCTTTGCGCACTCCAACGCCTCGCGCAAGCTGCCCGAGCGCACCAATTCGTTTAAGAAGATCATGGGCTATTTCGATGAGCTCTGGGCGCAGACTGTCGATCCCAAACGACCAGTCAAGCGCATCAACCTGGGATTTGGCAACCTCATGCCGGAGGAGTTTGCCACCATCGATCTATTTAGCGATGTCGAGGCCGATGAGCGCGAGCGCGAGCTGGCCCGTGCCGTGCTGGCTGTAAAAGGCAAATACGGCAAGAACGCGCTGGTTAAGGGACTGAGCTTTACCGCCGGTGCCACCGCACGCGAACGCAACGATCAGGTAGGAGGGCACCGTGCCTAAGCCCCAACAGCAGCCGATGCGGCCACCGACACCTTTTGAACGCCTAGCGGACCCCGAGGGAAGACGTCGCTCCGCCGACCCCAAGCTCACCGCTAACGGCGCCGTCCGTGCCGGCCGTGCCGCGCAGTTTATGCCCTTTGCCGCCCTCACGGGATATTACGAACTCGTGCGCAAGCAAGAGATCACCGCCGAACCAAAATGTGAACTCACGGAAGAAAAAGCCCTCGAGCTTTCGAAAAAGCTCGAGGGCCTCAAACGTGGCGACCTGGTGCGCGTCACCTATTACGATACGTACGGCTATCGCGCTCGCACGGGCATCCTTGACGAGGTACTCCCCGCCTTCAAGCTCCTCAAGCTCAAAGACATCGCCATCGACTTCGATGACATCCAGGACATTGAGCTACGCGGACGAGCCTAGACAAGGACGCGCATCCAAGGCAAGGCCTACAGCGTCATGACGTAGTAACCCGCGTCCTTCACGGCCGCCACGAGAGCACCGCGATCGATCGGCTGCTTAGAGCGCACGCGCGCCGTGTGGTCCGCATACGTCACCGTTGCCCACACGCCATCCAGTGCATTCAGGGTATTGGCCACGTTCTGAGCGCAGCCATCGCAGCTCATGCCGCCAATGAGCAACTCGTCGCTATAGGGGTAGTGGGACGGATCGGTATCCGCAATCACTACCTTCTTGGCCTTCTTACCGCTCGCGCCATCGCTGCAGCAGCTTTTTCCGTGTGTCGAAGCGACAATACGCCGCAGGCCAAAGAACATGCCGACGACAATCACAGCAAGCACGATGAGATTCGCAGGGTTTAGCAAGTCTTCCATGCGATCCCCTTTCTCCAAACTCTTATACCTATACCCCCATGGGGTGTTCCCATCTTACTCCAAACTCGTGTCGGTTCGGTCAATTAGTTTCCCGCTTAAACTTTTTTGTTGACCTTGGCTTACTTTCGTGTATAAGTTTTCCTAGGCTAACAACTGAGGACCCGAAAGGAGCATCGTGACTCGAACCATTGACATCCCAACATACCAAACGGCTGTCGTGCGCAACTGCTCCCCTACGCTCGCAGGTATCAAGCCGGCTTCGCTCTTTACCTATCCCGGCGTTTACGCCAACCAAGGCGGAAAACCCGGCGCCGCCCATATCGAAGAGCGACGCTCTCGCCTGCTCGCGGTCATTGCCCAATGCAACCGCGAGCTCCAGCCACTCGGGATCCATATGAGCGTTTTGGTCTGGCGCCCCTGCGGAGCGCTCATCTATGTGTACCGCCCTGCGGACCTCATGCGATACCTCTCCGACCCCCGCGCCACGACGGCGCTTACCGCCGAAGGTTACGATGTCCACAACCTGCCCGCATCCCTGGTGCATCTCGCCGCGCGCATCACGCTGGCAAGCAGCAATGCCGCAGAAAGCGCCTATGACAGCAGCGTCTGCGCACTCGCGCGAAATAGGCACTGCGATACGGGGTGCATGTGCGAGTTCCCCCACGAAATTGGCTATTTTTTGGGCTATCCCTACGAAGATGTCCATCAGTTTATCGTCCAGCACGGCGAAAACTATAAGGTCTTTGGCGCATGGAAGGTATACACAAACGTTGAGCAGGCGCTCACGACCTTCGATTCCTATCGCGCATGCACGCAATACCTTACGTACATCTATCAACAGGGCTGCACCCTGGGACAACTTGTCCAGGCAACCCGATAGAGCATACAAAACGCGGCCGCACGCCGCACAACCGAAAGGAAAACATATGAGCAAGATCGCAGTCGTCTACTGGAGCGGCACGGGCAATACCGAGGCCATGGCAAACCTCGTCGCCGAAGGCGCCACGTCCGCGGGTGCCGAGACTGAGGTCATCCCCTGCGCCGACTTCTCTGCCGACAGGGCCGCCGACTACGACGCCTTCGCCTTCGGCTGCCCCGCCATGGGCTCCGAGGAACTCGAGTACGATGAGTTCCAGCCGATGTGGGACGAGGTCAAGGAGGTTCTCGGCGACAAGAAGGTCGTCCTCTTTGGCTCCTATTCGTGGGCCGAGGGCGAGTGGATGGACAACTGGAAGGCCGACGCCGACGAGGCGGGCGTCAACGTCGTCGATTCCGTCATCTGCTACGACGCTCCCGACGAGGAGTCTGAGGCTACCTGCCGCGCCCTTGGCGCCGAGCTTGCCTAGCGGCAATGAGCTCCGCCCGTAACGCGATCTGCACCAAAACACATTCGCGTCCCAACAAAAAACGGGGCTGGATCCATGTCCAGCCCCGTTTTCTGCAATGCCAGCCGCATGAACCAGCTACGAGATATTTCCCAAGAACGCCTTGGTGCGCTCGCTCTTGGGGTGGTCGAAGACCTCGCTCGGCGTACCCTCTTCCACGATAACGCCGCCGTCCATAAAGACGACGCGGTCGGCGACGTCGCGGGCAAAGCCCATCTCGTGCGTCACCACGATCATAGTCATGCCATCACGTGCCAGGTCGCGCATGACGCCCAGGACGTCGCGAACAAGCTCGGGGTCGAGCGCCGACGTGGCCTCGTCAAAGAGCATGACGTGCGGGTTCATCGACAGGGCGCGGGCGATCGCCACGCGCTGCTGCTGACCGCCCGAGAGCTGGCTCGGCATAAAGTCGATGCGCTCGGCAAGACCGACCTTGGTCAGCTCCTCGACGGCAATCTTCTCGGCCTCTTCCTTGCTGCGCTTGAGTACCTTTTGCTGTGCGAGCATGACGTTCTTTTTGACTGACAGGTGCGGGAACAAATTGAACTGCTGGAACACCATACCCAGATGCGTACGTACCTTGTTAAGGTCGACGCCCTTGGCGCAAACGTCCACGCCCTCAACGACGATCGAGCCGCTCGTGGGATGCTCCAGGCGATTGATGCAGCGAAGCATCGTCGACTTGCCCGAGCCCGAAGGACCCAGGACTACGACGACCTCGCCCTTGTGCACATCCAGATCGATGTCGCGCAGGACCACGTTATCGCCGAAGGCCTTCTGGAGGTTCTTGATGCTGACGACGACCTCGTTCGAGTTATTGGTTTCGCTCATGATAGGACCTCCTTACAGACCGGCGATGTGGTCGGCGGGCGTCGCGACGACCTGTCCAGCGCTCTTGGCGGGACGCTTCTTCTTGGTTTCGGCCGTCCCCAGAAGCCTCGCCTCAAGACCGCTCACCAAGCGAGCAAGCGGCAGGGTGATGACCAGGTAGAACAGCGCGGCAACCACATACGGCGTAATGGAACCCGTCGTGGCCACGATGGTACGGGCGTTCATGACGATCTCGACCACGCCCACGGCCGCGAGCAGCGACGTATCCTTGTAAAGCAGGATAAACTCGCTGGTCAGCGTAGGCAGGACATTGCGGAACGTCTGCGGAATCATAACGTAGAGCAGCGTCTGGAAGGCGTTCATGCCCAGCGAGCGCGCGGCCTCGTTCTGGCCCTTGGGGATCGACTGAATACCGGCGCGGAAGATCTCGCACAGGTAGGCGGACGAGTTCATGGCCATGACGATGACGCCCAAGACATAGTCGTCAACCTTGACGCCGGCCAGCGGCAGACCGAAGAACGCGATGTAGATCTGCAGGAACGCCGGCGTACCGCGGATGATATTCACATAGATGCCGGCAAGGCAACGCAGGATGCGCGACTTGGAGATGCGCATGAGCGACAGGGCAAAACCGAAGGGAATGGCCAACGGAAATGCCACGAGCACGATCGAGAGCGACATGAGGAAGCCTTTGAAGACGATCGGCAGGCTCTGAACCAAAATGACCGGGTTCAGGAACAGGCGAAGGAACATGTTGGAATTCCATGCCTCGACCCACGGCTGCTCCTTAAGGTCGGCCAGGAAGTTATCGAATGCCGTCACGCCCTTAATCTCGACGGAAGGAATCTTTGAGATCTTCTTGGTTGAACCGTCAGCCAACGTGTAGGTGCCGCTAAAAGCCTCGTCGCCGCCCTCGACGGGGAAGGTCACGCCGTAGACCTCGACACGGAAATAGCCGCCGGCCGGAGCCGTCTCGCCAAAATCGATCTTGAGCGTCTGGCCGTCGACCTTGCACGTAGGCTTCATGGGCGTACGATCCATGAGGTCCTCGCCCGAGAGCATCGTCAATCGCGTGTCATCGGTACCAAACGTCGTGCCGTCGACAAACGTCAGCGAAAGACCGCTCAGCTCCTCGTCGGCATCGGCCTGAACTTCCCAGGTAATGCGCGTCTCGGTGCCGCCGACCACAGCGCTGCCCGAACCGGTGTTGGGTCGGGCAGTAATCTTTGCGGTCTCAAGCGCCTGGGCGGTCGTGGGCGCATATGCCCCCGCGCACACCAGCGCGAGCGCCACGGCCATGACGCAGGATAGCTTTTGGAGCAAGGCGGGCAGTGAAAAACGCTGCTCCGTGGCCCCTTTGTTCAGTCGAGACAAGGTGGCTCCTATCGTAGAAGTTGCCGACAAAACGAGACGGAAACGCTCTCCGTCAAGAGAGGCGCAAAGGCCCTCTCCGCAAAACGGAAAGGGCCCGCGCGCAATCAAGCATTAATTTACTTGATGTTGTACTTAGCCATGAGGGCGTCAACGGTACCGTCGTCGGTCAGGTCCTTGATGGCCTGGTTGATGTCGTCCTTGAGCTTGGTGTTGCCCTGGTTGATGGCGATGGCGTACTCCTCGCCGGTGCTGACCTGCTTGATGGTCTGGCAGGTGTTGAACTGCTCGGCGGTCAGCTGGCTGGCAACGGAGCGGTTGGTGACTACGGCATCGCCCTTATCGGACTGCAGGGCGCTGAAGCACTCGGTGGCGTCCTTGTAGGGAACGATCTTAGCCTTGGGGAAGTTTTCCTGAGCAAAGGCCTCGGCGGTCGATCCAGACTGGACGATGATGGTAGCGTCGGCGTTGTTGAGCTTCTCGCTGTAGTTGTCGGCCGTGATGTCGGTGTTATCGACCTTGGTCACGATAGCCTGATCGTCCATGTAGTAGGAATCGGAGAAAGTGACTTCCTTCTCACGCTCGGGCGTGTCGGTGATAGCCGCGATGGAAACGTCATACTTGGCGCCCGAAGCGACACCCGGAACCAGCGTGTCAAAGTCATTGTTGACGTACTCGACATCCAGGCCCAGCTTGTCGCCGATAGCCTTGATAAGCTCAAGGTCAAAGCCCTGATAATCGCCGTTGTCATCCTTGTACTCAAACGGAGCGTACTCGGCAGAGGTGCCGACGGTCAGCGTACCGTCCTTGACGAGCGCGTACTCCTTGGAGCCGTCGACCTTCTCGACCTTAGCGTCGTCAGAGCTGCTGGAACCGGCATCAGAACCAGAGGTGGCGTTGGACGAGCCGCAGCCCGTCAGTGCGAGGGCGAGTGCCATGGCGCCCGTGGCGGCAAATGCGCCAAGCTTCTTCAGCTTCATAATCAGTCTCCTTCCGGTGACCCCGTTTGATTCAGAGGTCTGCAAAAACTGTTGGATATTATGCGCCCGTTTGGAAGAATCCGCAATTAGAAAACTGATTGAAACAAACCCATAACGTGAATGGAACACTCCACTTTATGACAGTCATTACTGCTGCAATGACCTTAACAGTTTGATTTCAGCCGCATAACCTGCAAGTTCGTTCGGTGTCTCCAAAATGAATGGCAATGCGCGCAAGCGGCCATTCGATACAATATTCTGCATAACCTGCATGCCGCCGCCAAACTCCTCGCTGCCAAGGTAGCCCTTGCCGATGCACTCGTGACGATCTTTATGGGCACCACTGGGGTTCTTCGAATCGTTGATGTGTACGGCACGCAAGCGGTCGATACCCACCACGCGGTCGAACTCGTCGAGTACGCCGTCCAGATCATGGATGATGTCGTAGCCGGCATCGCTCACATGGCAGGTGTCCAGACACACGCCCAGCTTGTCCGATAGCTCTGGACGCCTGGCGGCAGCACCCTCGATAATGCGCGCCAGCTCTTCAAAGCTACGGCCCACCTCGGTACCCTTTCCCGCCATGGTCTCGAGCAGCACCGTCGTCTGCTGCCCCTCAAACATCACCTGACACAAGGTGTCGACGATCATCTGAATGCCGGCATCAGTCCCCTGCCCCACATGCGCGCCGGGGTGGAAGTTGTAGTAGTTGCCGGGCAGCGCTTCCAGACGCTGCAAGTCCTCGGCCATTGCCTCCAAGGCAAACTCGCGTGCCCGCTCTTTGGCAGAACAGGGGTTGTAGGTATAGGGGGCATGAGCCACAAGCGGGCCAAAGTCGTTTTTCTCCATAAGCTCGCGCAGGGCCGCCACGTCATCCATGTCAAGATCTTTCGCCTTGCCGCCGCGCGGGTTGCGCGTGAAGAATGCAAAGGTGTTGGCGCCAATGGATAGCGCCGTCTCCCCCATCGCCCGATAGCCCTTCGTCGTCGAAAGATGACACCCAATCGTCAGCATCTCCAGCTCCCCCTCATCAGTTGCGGTGAAATAGTTCCTGTCGATGCCCTATTCTGCCGCAAACAGGAACTATTCCACCGCAACTTATAAAAGGGGCATCAGGAACGCGTTTTGCAAAAGGCTTTAAGCGCGGCCGTTACGGGGCCAGGCTGGAAACGTCGGCGCACATCGTCGAGACGCTCAGGAATATCGATGTGCTGCGGGCAGTGACGTGCGCATTTGCCGCATTTGACGCAATTGCTCACCAACTTGGGCTCACTCGTCCGCACCGCGCTCGCCGTAAAATACTGCGACAGGCCCGTAAACCAGCCGTGCGCATAGCTTGCGTTGTAGGCGGCGAAACACCCAGGGATATTGATGCCTTTGGGACACGGCATGCAGTAGCCGCAGCCCGTACAGGGCACGCGATTCGATTTCTCAAACTCTCCCAGCACACGCGCGATGGTATCGAGCTGCTCTGTCGTCATCGAATTCGGCAGTGCGCGATCCGCCAATGCCGCGTTCTCGTCCACCTGCGCGGTATCGGTCATGCCCGAAAGCAGCATCGTGACTTGAGGATGGTTCCACACCCACGAAAGGCCCCAGGCGGCAGGAGTGCGCAAATGCGGGTCAGGGGCGCCATCGAGCACAGCGCGGGCCCGCGGCGGCAGCTTGCCCGCTAAACGCCCGCCCAGCAGCGGCTCCATCACAAACACCGCGAGCCCGCGCTCCGCAGCCGCCATGAGTCCCGCCGTTCCCGCTTGGTAGCGCTCTCCAGCGTAGTTGTACTGGATCTGGCAAAAATCCCAGTCATACGCGTCAAGCATCGTGAGGAAGTCCGCCGCACTGCCGTGGTACGAAAAACCTATCTGGCGAATACGCCCCGCAGCCTTTTGGTGCGCAATCCAGCCCTCGATGCCCAACGCCACCACGCGCTCCCACTGGGCGGGCGAGGTAATGTTGTGCATAAGGTAGTAGTCGATATGGTCGGTCCGCAAACGGTGCAGTTGCTCGTCAAAAAAGCGGTCGAAATCCTCCGCACATTTGCACGAAGCGTGCGGCAACTTAGTCGCCAGCAACACCCGGTCACGCAGCCCCAAGCGCTCAAGTGAGGCGCCCACGCACACCTCGTTACCGGGATAAAGATACGCAGTATCCAGATAATTAATCCCCTGTTCCACCGCACGGGAAATGATGGCATCGGCCGTCTTCGCATCGGGGTGTCCCGGCGCACCGGGAAATCTCATGCAGCCCAGACCCAGAGCAGATATTCGGTTACCACTTTTGGGGTCAACGCGGTATTGCACGGCCCCTCCTTTCGCCATCAGCGCCCCGGCAAGACGAAACACAATGGTCACGCGACCGAAACATCGTGGAATCGCAATCGAGAACGTATCGTAACGCAGCAGAAATCGAGCCGTCATGACACCGCTTTAACATCAGCAAAAAGCCCGATGAAAGGAGCCACCCATGCCCGCGCTCGACCTTTGGAACCTCGCATCCCAGCTCAAAAGCACCGATTATCGCTGGGTCAACCTCACCCACACGCTCTCGTGCGACACCCCACACTGGTTTGGCTTTGAGCCATTTGAGTCCACCAAGCTCTTCGACTACCTGCCCGGCACGCCCGAAGATATGCTCGCGCCCATGCGTTGCTTCCAGTATTCGGTCGCCCCGCAGTACGGCACCCACGTCGACGCGCCGCGCCACTTCCATGTCGATGGCCGCTCCCTTGGCGAGATCGAACCTATCGAGTTTATGCATCCGCTCTGCGTCATCGACAAGCACGAGGAGTGCGCCGCAAACCCCGACTTTATCCTGACCATCGATGACCTCAAGGCTTGGGAGGACGAGCACGGTCGCATTCCCAAGGACGCTTTCGTCGCCTTCCGCTCCGACTGGTCCAAGCTCGCCGACCTCGAAAACAAGGACGAGGACGGCCAACCCCACTACCCCGGCTGGGACCTCGATGCCATCAAATGGCTTGTAGAAGAGCGCAACATCGGTGCCATCGGCCACGAACCGGCAGACACCGACCCCGCAACCGTGACCACACGCGAGGATGCCTACCCCTATCCCGGCGAGCAATACATCCTC
Organism: Collinsella sp. AM15-2; assembly: GCF_003471985.1. Taxonomy (NCBI): domain Bacteria; kingdom Bacillati; phylum Actinomycetota; class Coriobacteriia; order Coriobacteriales; family Coriobacteriaceae; genus Collinsella; species Collinsella sp. AM15-2. Next base: position 86,236 of record NZ_QRKO01000001.1, read on the forward strand.
TCGGTCGACCGCTATCAGATCGAGGTCATGGACCATCTGGACGAGCTTCCCGCCACAGGCGCCGTCATCTTCTGCACCTTCCCTAAGGTCCGTGATGGTGTCGGATACCCCGCGCGCGTCTTTGCGGTCTGCTCCGCGTCATAAGTTCCCATGCGTTTGTTCTTCTAAATACGGCCATCCGGTGCACGCGACATGGCCCGGCGGCATACAATCCATCAGACGCCCCATACGCGGGCGCCTTTTTATGGGGAGATGATTCACATGCAGATCAACAAGGTCGCCTTCATCGGCAAGGGCGGCGTGGGCCTGCTCTACGGCAGCATGATCGCCCAAGCGCTCGGCAACGACGCCGTCGAATACGTTATGGACGACGCGCGCTTTGAGCGCCACGCGGGTGATGCGCTCACCGTCAACGGCAAGCCCTGCGCGCTCAAGTCCGTCCGCGCGAGCGAGGCGACGCCCGTCGACCTGGTCATCCTCACGGTCAAGACAACCGGGCTCGATGTGGCGCTCAAAACCCTGGAAAGCGTCGTGGGACCCGACACGCTGATCGCGTCGCTGTGCAACGGCATCACGAGCGAGCAGAAGATTGCCGAGCGCTTTGGCTGGGAGCACACCGTCCTTGGTATCTGCCAGGGCATGGACGCCGTATTCCTCAACGGGGAGCTCACCTATACCAATGCCGGCGAGATCCGCTTTGGTGCGGCAGCGGGCACCGACCCCGCAACCGTTATCGCCATCGACGAGCTCTACACGCGTTGCGGCATCGCCCATACCGTCGAGCACGACATCGCACATCGCATGTGGGCCAAACTCATGCTCAACGACGGCATCAACCAGACCTGTATGGCCTACGGCGGCACCTACGGAAGCGCTACGGAGCAGGGCTCCGAGCAGCTCCGCAGTTTTGTCTCCGCCATGCGCGAGACGCTTGCAGTCGCCAATGCCGAGGGCATCGAGCTCACCGAGGCAGACCTAACGCAGATGGTGCGTCTCATAAAAGGGCTCGATCCCGCCGGCATGCCCTCGATGGCGCAAGACCGCATCGCTCAACGCAGAACCGAGGTCGAGGAATTTGCGGGTACCATCTGCCGCCTCGCGGCCAAGCACGGTATCCAGGTGCCGCAAAACGAATGGCTCTATTCGCGCATCCGCGAAATCGAGGCCAGCTGGTAACGCCGCCGCACCGCATCCAACAGTCTCAATAGCAAAAACCGCCGCAAAGGGCACTCCCCTTGCGGCGGCTTCCTTCTTCATCTATGGGCAAAACCAGCTTCACAACGGCTAGCGCCGCACCTGCGGCGTCTCGTCCTCGTCATCGCGGCAAAGGGTCACGCCCGCACTTCCCAGCAGCGCTGCTGCGATGAGCGCGCCGACCACAATAGGAGCAGCCCCGCACGAGCCCTGCATGCCTGCGACAAACGCAGCTGTAGGGCCAAGACAGCCAAGTACCAATGCGACGGCGGCGATAGCGATATCTCGAGCGTTCATGAGACCACTTCCTCCACGAGAAAGACCTTATTTCTCATGAACCAGTGTGCCCAGCATGCATACGCCCAGCGTACCGCCACGGTAAGGGCTCTGTTAACTCAAACGCACATAAAGAAAGGGCGGCTTTACGTTGCCTAAAAGCTCAGCAAAGACGCCCGCCCATCATGTGCCTATTTTGCTCTGATGGCAGATTACCAGCCAGTGTAGTAGTCGGTGGTTCCGGCAGCACAGCCGGAGTCATAGACCTTGCACTCGCCCTTGGAACCGGTAAACGTGGAGCCTTGGGCCTTATCGCCCGCGGCAACGACGTAGTAGCCATCGGAATCGCGCCAAAAGCCCTCGGAATCCTGCGTCCATTCGCCCGTGCGGTGGTGATACAACACGTTGCTGCTGTAATAAGTCTCGCGGCGGCCGTTATAGTTATTGACGCCGCTCGAGCGCGTCAGACCCGAGCCGTTCGCGTAATACGCAGCAGACGTGTAAGACGAGCCAGAGCCGGCGTTGTAGTACGAAGCCTGGGCGGCCTCGGCAGCCTCCGCCTCGGCTGCGGCGGCCTCGAGCGCTTCGCGCTTGGCATTCTCAAGCGCAGTGCGCAGCTCATCGAGCTCGGTCGACTTCGCGTCGACCTCCCCCATCGTCAAAAGGCTGCCCGCACCATCGATACAACCCTGCAGCACAGCGTGCTCGTCATCGGTGGCATAGTCACCATACATATTCATAATGATCTGAGCGCGCATCTCAAGGGAATCGCGCTTGGCCTCCATCGAGGCGTTCCACTCCTGCATGGAACCATAACCATCGCCGCGATAATCAACGGGCTGTACCAGCGTCGCCTCGGACGGCGTAGATCCAACCGTATCGGACAGTGTTGCCGCGTGGGCATCAGTTGCGCCGGCGCCTGCCAAAAGTGCCACGGTCAGAGCGGCGGAAAGGGCAGCGGCTTTCGGTTTTCGTGAATCGATCCTCATGTAGCTGGAAACCTCCGTAGTGCGTTTTTGCTGCGTTTGAGCTGCGTGTGATTCGATCGCGCTGCATAGTACCTCGAGCAAATCGCGACCTGCGGTTTTACTCAAAAGGCGCACGTCAATTGCGTAAAACTCACATCCTCTCAACAGGAGTTTTCCACAACTCGAATGCATAAAGCATGCCAAAAACCCTGTAATAGCGCCCTTCCTATGCAAAAAAGACGCCTGCGCAACCATTGCTTGCGCAGGCGCCTTGAGCAGGCATTTATGCAGTTATACCTATCGAGTCGCAAGGGGTCCTTGCACAAGTCGCCTTACTCGTCCAGCGCGGCGAAGGCCTGCTTCAGATCCCAAATGATGTCCTCGGCGTTCTCGGTACCGATGGAAAGACGGATCGTGGAGGGCGTGATGTTCTGCTCGGCGAGCTCCTCGGCAGAGAGCTGGGAGTGCGTGGTGGTAGCCGGGTGCACGACGAGCGACTTGACGTCGGCCACGTTGGCGAGCAGCGAGAACACCTGCAGATGATCGATGAACTTCCAGGCAGCCTCCTGGCCACCCTTAATCTCAAAGGTGAAGATCGAGGCGCCGCCGTTGGGGAAGTACTTCTGATAGAGCTCGTGATCGGGGTGCTCAGGCAGGCTCGGGTGGTTCACCTTGGCAACGTGGCTGTCGCCGGCAAGGAACTCAACGACCTTCTTGGTGTTCTCGACATGGCGGTCGACGCGCAGCGACAGGGTCTCGGTGCCCTGGAGCAGGACCCAGGCGTTGAACGGGCTGATGCAGGCACCCTCGTCACGCAGCAGGATGGCGCGGACATAGGTTGCGAAGGCGGCGGGACCGGCAGCCTCGGCAAACGAGACGCCATGGTAGGAGGGGTTGGGCTCGGCGATCTGGGCGTACTTTCCGCTCGCCTTCCAATCGAAGTTACCGCCGTCGACGATCACACCGCCCAGCGAGGTGCCGTGGCCGCCGATGAACTTGGTTGCGGAGTGGACAACGATATTGGCGCCATGCTCCAGCGGACGGAACAGATACGGGGTGCCGAAGGTGTTGTCGACGACAACCGGCAGACCGTGCTTCTTGGCGATCTCGGAGATGGCGTCGATGTTGGGGATGTCAGAGTTGGGGTTGCCGAGCGTCTCGAGATAGATGACCGTGGTGTTGTCCTTGATGGCACCCTCAACCTCTTCCAGGTTATGAGCATCGACAAACGTGGTCTCGACGCCAAACTGGGAGAGCGTATGCTCGAGCAGGTTGTAGGAGCCACCGTAGATGGTCTTCTGAGCCACCACGTGGTCACCAGCCTGGGCAAGAGCCTGCAGGGTATAGGTGATGGCAGCGGCACCGGAGGCGACGGCAAGACCGGCCACGCCACCCTCGAGCGCGGCGATACGGTCCTCAAAGACGCCCTGGGTGGAGTTGGTCAGACGGCCGTAGATGTTACCGGCGTCGGCAAGACCAAAGCGGTCGGCGGCGTGCTGGGAGTTGCGGAACACATAGCTCGTGGTCTGGTAGATAGGCACGGCGCGGGAGTCGGATGCGGGGTCGGCGCTCTCCTGGCCAACATGAAGCTGCAGGGTATCGAAACCAAAGGTGTGCTCGGGGTTGTTGATGAACTGGCTCATGATGATCTCCTTGATCGAACGAAAGTAAATAAAAAGAGAGAAGTAAGTCGCTGTCTCCTGATCACGCCGACGGGCGCAAACAGGAGCCCGGCATTCGTCTTGGTAAGCAATTCATATGCGGGCCTCCTTTCGCATCCCGGTTCCGTGGTCGGCTTAATTACCTACCGCCTTTGTGTGTTTTGAATAGTACGAGCATCGTCTCCCTCAGTCAATCACTTAAAAGCGCTATCCTGTTATCGGTTTTTTAGATAGCTATCGAAAGGACGGGCGCCGATGACCCTCCAGCAGCTTCGCTTTCTTATCGCCGTGGCAGAATCCGGCTCAATTAACGCCGCAGCGCAGCGCCTCTATACCGCACAGTCCAATATCTCCAACGCCGTCAAAAGCCTCGAGCAGGAGCTCCATCTGGAGATCTTTACGCGCTCCAGCCGCGGCGTCACGCTCACCAACGACGGTACCGAGCTTTTAGGCTATGCGCGCCAGGTCGTGGAGCAGGCAGATATGCTCGAGGCACGCTACGAGGACGGCGGCACCCCGCAAGCCCGCCTCGCCATTTCCGCCCAGCACTACGCCTTTTCGGTCGAGGCCTTTGTCAACGTAGTCGAGCGCTGCCGCGACAGCAAGTTCGAGTTCATCATGCGCGAGACCACCACATCGCAGATCATCGACGACGTGCGCGCGTTTCGCAGCGACATCGGCATCCTCTATCTGGACGACTTTAATACCCGTGTCTTGCAGAAAGCCTTCGCCGATGCCCGCGCAAGCTTCCATTCCCTCTTCGACGCGACGGTCCACGTCTTCGTCAGCGAACGCCATCCGCTCGCACGCCGCCCTCAACTGTCCCTTGCCGACCTCACGCCCTATACGCGCTACAGCTTTGAGCAGGGAACCTCAAACTCCTTCTATTACGCCGAGGAACCCTTTAGCTATATCCCTTGCGACCGCAACATACGAATCTCGGACCGCGGAACACTTACCAACTTACTTATCACGTCGAACGGTTACACCCTGTCGACCGGTGTCCTCTCCAATGAAATGCAATGGGGCATGGCATCGATCCCGTTAGCAGACGCCCCAACGATGCACGTTGGCTACATCATGCACGACGAGCGCAAGCCCTCTCTCCTCTTGCAGCAATACCTCGACGAGCTCAACCGCATCATCCATGCCAGCTAACAGTCGGAAGACGGGGCAGAAATCGTAGATTGCTGGCCCCCGGCGGGCATGGCGCTACAATGGTCACTCACACGAAACGTACCCAACGAAAGGAAACCCGTGAAGGTCATCATCTACACCGACGGCTCGGCCCGATCAAATCCGGGACGCGGCGGCTACGGCGCCGTGCTCAAATACACCAACCCCGCCGGCAAGACCTTTACCTCCGAGCTTTCGCGCGGCTACGCCAAGACCACCAACAACCGCATGGAGCTCATGGCCGTTATCGTGGCGCTCGAGGCACTCAACCGCCCCTGCGAGGTCGAAGTCCATTCCGATTCGCAGTACGTCGTCAACGCCTTTAACAAGCACTGGATCGACGGCTGGAAAAAGCGCGGGTGGAAAACCGCCAACAAGCAGCCCGTCAAGAACCGCGACCTGTGGGAGCGCCTACTCACCGCCAAAAGCAAGCACAAGGTTGAGTTCATCTGGGTTAAGGGTCACGCCGGCCACGAGCTCAACGAGCGCTGCGATGAGCTCGCCACCACGGCGGCCGACGGCAGCAACCTCGATATCGACACCGGCTTTAACGAGAGCGACCTGTAATAGCGTTTTCGCGCAGCTTTATATCCCCACGCGCTACACTCATCCTGTAGACCAAACAACGCAAGGGGGACGTATGCTGCGCATCGCGACCATCGGCACATCCATGATCACTGACGACTTTATCCAAGTCGTCAACGCCAACGACCAAGCCGCGTTTGTGGGCACGCTTTCACGCGATGCCAATCGCGGTGCTGCCTTTACCGCCGAGCGCGGTGGCGAGCGAAACTTTACTTCACTCGATGAGCTCGCGACAGCCGCCGACGTCGACGCCGTCTACATCGGCAGCCCCAATGCGCTCCACTACGAGCAGGCCCTTGCCTGCATCGCCGGTGGCAAGCACGTCATCGTCGAGAAGCCCTTCTGCGCCACCGAAGCGCAGGCTCTGGAAGTCTTCCTCGCTGCCGAGGCAGCAGGTGTCGTGGCCCTCGAGGCCATGCGTCCCCTCCACGATCCCGCCTTCCACGCCATCGAGGACGTCCTGAGCGAGATCGCCCCCATCCGCCGCGCCTCATTGCGCTTTGGCAAGTATTCTTCGCGCTACAACGAGGTTCTCGCGGGGCGCGCCACCAATATCTTCGACTGCAATATGGCATCGGGTTCCCTCATGGACATTGGCGTCTACGCCGTCGAGCCCATGGTCGAGATTTTCGGCATGCCCTCCGGCCTTACGAGCATGACTACTCTACTCGACCCCACCACGCGACGGCTCACGCACGGCCCCATCGACGGTTGCGGTTCCATCCTCGCCAGCTATGGCGGAGGGCGCATCTCCGTCGAACTTGCGCACTCCAAAATTACGAATGACCTGCTGCCCTCGCAGATCGAAGGCGAGCGTGGCACTATCCAGATCGACCATCTGTCCACGCCCCGCAATGTCCGCATCGACTATCGCGGCGATGTCGTATGCGGCTCGGCGACCGAGGCACCGCGCGAACAGGGCGACAACGGCCGCGTGCTCGACCTGCCCAAATCGAGCAACACTATGGAATACGAACTCACAGACTTTATCACCGCCATCGGCGGCATCGATAACGTTAAGGAGGAGATTTGGGAGACCCCGGCGGGACGTCACGAACTTGGCCACTACCGCGATGTCACGCTCGTCTCATTGCGCATCATGGATGCCGTGCGCCAGCAGGCCGGCATTACCTTCCCGTCCGACGCAGGCAAGCAGGCCTAGCGATGGGCTTCTTCGATGCGTTCTTCTCCAGCGTCACCGGCGGCAGTCGAGAGCCTCAAAAACCATCAAACATTGAGCTCGAGTTGCGCCGCAGGCTTACTGTGCTCGCAAGCGACGAGGCCACTCAAGACACTCCCCTGCGCTATTTCCTGCGCTGGGCGGGGCAAGTCCAGGGCGTTGGTTTTCGCTTCACCAACACCAACCTCGCACAGGCACGCGCACTCACCGGCTGGGTGCGCAACATGGAAGACGGCTCGGTCGAGATGGAGATACAGGGAGCTCCGGCAAACATCCTATCTCATCTCGAGGCGCTTCATGCCTCCTACGAGCGCATGGGAACGCGCTTTCGCCTCGTAGAAGCCCAGGCCCAAGCCCCACTTGCCAATGAAGACAGCTTCATTCCTCGTTATTAGTATTGTGTGCTAAATACGGTATCATTTACCTACAACCGTTTGTAGAAAAGAGGCGAGGCGCATGGCGGTGCAAAGAAGGAATACCAGGCAGCGAAAGCTGGTTCTTGACGCCGTGCGCCAAAGCTACAACCATCCCACCGCCGACGAAATCTACAACGTCGTGCGCGCACAGGATGACAAAATCAGCCGCGGTACGGTCTACCGCAATCTCAATCTCTTGGCCGACGCCGGCGAGATCCTCTCCATCAAGACGCCGGGCGGCAGCCGCTTCGATCGCACGATCGAGCCGCATGCGCATATCATCTGCACCTCATGCAGCCGCGTCATCGACGTACCGCTCCCCTTCGATGCCCAGCTCGACGCCAAGGCGTCCGAGCAAATCGGCTGGCACGTCACGTCGCACTACACCATCTTCGAGGGTCTCTGCCCCGACTGCCGGTAGATGTTTGGGACATGCCTACTCAGCAAGTAGACGACGCAGCTCCTCTTCGACCGTGCGCACGTAGCGGACACGGTCATTGACACCGCGCATGCTGGGATTGCAGCTCTCCATCAGATAGGGATGGCCCACCACGTTGAGCATGTCGCGATCGTTTTCGTTATCGCCAAACGCCATCATTTCGTTAGGTGAGATCCCCAGCGCACAACCATAATCGGCAAGCGCGGACCCCTTGCCCGAATCAAAGCCGATAAAGTCGGTCCATTCGGTTCCCGACGTCATCACATCGACCCGGTCGCTAAAGCGACGCACAAAATACTCCAGCGCCGCCGGCTGCTCCGCCCCGGGCGTCTGGAAGGCAATCTTAATGACATCCTCGTCAATGTCTTCGGGACGGTCGACTACCGCCACATCACAATGGACCTCATAACGCAGGTGGTCAACAAACGCATCGTTGCTGCTCATGGTGTAGAGGTGTCCCTTGCACGAAAGGGTCACGTCGGCATGGGGGTACGCAACCACGGCATTCGCGATATCCATGGCCAGGCCACGCTCCATAGAACGCTTGACCACGGCACGCCCCTCGCTCATGACCAGGGCTCCGTTTTCGCATACATAGGCGAGTTCATCGGCCACCGGGGCAAACAGGTAGCGCAGGCTCGCATATTGACGGCCACTCGCCGGCATAAACACGATACCGCGACGATGCAGCTCATCGATAAGCTCAAAGGCCTCGGAACGCGGTTCGCGCTCCCCCGGGTGCAGCAACGTGCCGTCCAAATCGCATGCAATCAGCTTGATTCCCTCAAGACCCATATGCTTCCCCCAAAGCCTCCTATCAACAGCAAGACGGACCTTGATCGGTCACCCCTCAAAGCCCGTCTTGCGCATACGCGCGCTTAGTCGCGCGTCTTTTTAACGATGGTAAAGTCCGGAGCCATGCTCACGACAACATCGGCCGCGCTCGACGCAAAGCGTCGGCCCGCATCGAGCTCGCGCGAAACGATCGAGATTCGAGCTCCCTCGACGCCGCGAAGCATACGGCCCAAAACCGGCTGCACCGGCGTATACATGCGCACGGTATGCTCGTCCGAGTCGCCCCGGAAGAGCGGCGCATGCATGTTGCCGATCTCCCAGCACGCATGCGCGAGCGCAATCGGATCCATGCGGTCGACTTCGACCAAATAGACCTCGGCGCTGCGCAGGCGCACGACAACCACCACGGGCACCCTGCCCGAACGGTCAATGGTGAGCACGTCGCCATCGGCAAGACGACCGCCGTCGGCAGTATCCAGCCGAACATCGATCGTGCGCCCCAGCTCCGTCACGCCCACAAACGTGCGCGCATCAGCCTGGTCCCAATCGAGCAGGAGCTCGTCAACTTCAAAGACACCGCCCAGCTCCCGGCGAAGTAGGAGTTCATAGGACGGATCGTTGAGATTTCCCAAGCATGTCGTCGAAACCAAGCGTTCAGGCATACTCTAGCCCTCGACCTCGACGAGCTCGATATCAAAGTTGAGGTCCTTGCCGGCCAGCTCGTGGTTGGCGTCGAGCGTCACGGCCTCAGGCGTCACGTCGATGACCACGGCGGGGACGGGCATACCGCTCGGCGTGGACAGGAAAAGCTTCATGCCCTTCTCGATCTGCTCGATGTTGGGAACCTGTTCGGCCGGGAAGGTAATAACCATCTCGGGATTGCGCTCGCCGTAGGCATCGGCAGCAGGAATGTGCACGGTCTTCTTCTCGCCCACCTGCATGTCGACAACAGCGGCGTCGAAGCCCTTGATCATCTGACCGGCGCCGCAGGTGAACTCCAGCGGCTCGCCGCGATCGTAGGAGCTATCGAACTGCGTGCCGTCATCGAGCGTGCCGCGATAATGGGTCTTGACCTTCTTGCCCTGGTTGGACATGATAACCTCCGTGATAAGGGCGGCGCACAACGCGGGCCGCCGTGAACATATGGCGCTAACTATACCCTAGTCATACAATTCAATGACAGTTTGCAAAGAAACGCTGCAACCGGAGGAACCATGGCATATCCCGTATTTGACCTACACTGCGACACTGCCGACCGAATCGGCTGGGCCACGCTCGATCTCGACCTGCGCTTTACCGCCGGCACCGACGGTTATTTCCCCGGCGACGAAACGCATCCGCAAGATTTCGACCTCATCGAGGGTAACGCCTGTGCCATCTCGCTCGCAAAGATCGGCAACACGCCGTGGGCACAGTGCTTCGCCACGTTTGTCCCCGACGAGATTCCCACCGCCCACGCCGCGCGCTTCCAGGCGCAGATCATGGCGCATATGAGCGGCCAGGCAATGCTCAACCACGACCGTATGGTCAACGTGCGCAGCGCCGCAGACATTCGCCCCGCGCTCAAGGACGGCAAGGTCGCTTGCATCCACACCATCGAAAACGCCACGTTCTTTGCCGAGGACCCCGCGCTGATCGAGGTGCTCAAGAGCCTGGGCGTGCTTATGTCGTCACTCAGCTGGAACGCGCAGGGACCGCTCGCGAGCGGCCACGACACCCACGCCGGCCTCACCGCCGCCGGCATCGAGGCGCTTACGCAGATGGAGCACGCCGGCATGGTGCTCGACGTCTCCCACCTCAACGATGAGTGCTTTGACGAGGTTGTCGCCCACGCCACGCGCCCCTTCGTCGCCAGCCACTCCAACTCCCGTACCGTCTGCAGAGTCAAGCGCAACCTCACCGACGACCAGTTCCGCACCATTCGCGACATGGGCGGTATCGTCGGCCTCAACTACTGCAGCGAGTTCCTTTCCAACGACGCAACCAAAAAGACCGCCGCAGACGTCACCTTCGACCAGCTAGCGGCACATATCGAGCACTGGCTCGACCTGGGCGGCGAGGACGTCATCGCACTCGGTGGCGACTGGGACGGCGCCACTGTGCCCGCCTTCCTCTCCGATGCCAGCATGATGCCCGAGTTCCAGAACATGCTCTCCAAGCACTTTGGCAAGACCGTGATGCAAAAGCTCTGCAGCGACAACGCGCTCGCCTTCTTTGAGCGTTATTAATTTCACATCCCTTGAGCGGGCCGGCATGCCGAACGGTCGACATGCCGGCCCGTCCCCAATCCAAAGGACCGCTTTTGACGCAGCAGTTTACGATTTCCGCATCCCGACCGGATGGGACGCCCATCCCCGTCGTCGTTACCAAAAAGTGCGTCAAGAACTTCAACCTACGCGTCACTTCGAGCGGTGAGGTCCACGCCAGCGCACCGCTCGGCGCCACCCGCGAGCGTATCGAAGCGTTTGTGAAGCGCAACAGCGCCTGGATTACCAGCCGACTTGCCCAGCGCGAGCAGCGTCAGGCGACGGCACGAGAGCCGCTCAGCCCCTCGTCCATCATTGCACTTTGGGGCAAGCCCATCACGGTACAGGATGCACTCGATCACAACTTTGCATCACCCGCACCGCGACCCAAACAGGCCACCTTCGCAAGTTTTATGGGTACCGATGAATCGGACGAAGGCCCACAGGCCAAGCGGCACGCAATCCTCGACGGCCTAACGTCCGATGAGCTCCAAGCCCACATCGACCAGCTCTTTGCGTCCGAGGTCACATCGGCGCTGCGCGACATCGTGCACGCGTACGAAGTCGCAATGGGCGTCACCGTGGCCCGCATCTCCGTGCGCAGCATGAAAACGCGCTGGGGATCATGCACGCCCAAATCCGGCGCCATTCGCATCGCGCGCGAGCTCGCCGCCTACCCCGTCGAATGCCTCGACATGGTTGTCGCCCACGAGTTCGTCCACTTGCTCGAGCCAAGCCACAATCAGCGTTTTCACGCCCTGCTCGACACGTACTGTCCCAACAATAGAGCTCTGTCGCAGCGGCTCAAGCAGCCACCCATAGAGACGTATTAGAACCGGTTACCGCACGCGCTCGATCTCGACACCGCAGCTTGCCAGGGGCAGGCCAACAGGAGCCCACGGCTTATCGAGCTTTATGCGCACACCAAGCAGCAGGGGGTAACGACGCAGCAGCATCTGGGCCACACCCTCGGCTGCCGCCTCGATGAGTTTAAACGTATGCTCGCGCAGATAGCCATCAACATCGTGGCACACCGAGCCGTAGTCAATCGAGGCATCCAGGTTATCGTGCTCCCCCGCCGCGCGCAGGTCGGCATAGAGCACCAGAGAAACGATGAACTTCTGACCCAGCGCGTTCTCCTCGGGATACACGCCATGGTTGGCAAAAACCTCAAGGCCGTCAATGACAATACGATCGGCATGGCGCAAATCGTCATAGCTTACATGGGGCACCGCCGTTGCGGTGGATATTTCGCCCCTTCCACGGCGGGCGAGCTCGGCGCCTTCAGTCTTGGTTGCATTCTCGGGCAGTTTCTTGTTACTCATCGCGATCGTCTCCTTCGTTTAGAACCCCGACCGCGCAAACTAACTACACGCGAATCGACAGGTTCTTTTTATCATCGCTCCAGTTGCAAGCATTGCGCGCGGGGCATGCAAAGCAGGCGCGCGAGGCTTTGTCGGCCGCATAGAGCAGACGCTCAAGCGGTTGGCTGTTCACGCGCAGCTTTCGATGGCCCAGAATGGCCGTCTTAATGGCTGCGGCATCGGCCGGCTCAAACGCCACGTCATCGGGCATGCCGCCGAGAATCGCATCAGCGACGCGTTCGCTTGCAACATCATGGGATATACCCGATTCATACTGTTCATCTTTGCCGATATCGTGAAGAAGTGCCGTGGCGTAGATGACCTCGCGGTCAAATTCGAGCTGCTCCTCGAGATTCTTGATCCACATAATGCGAGCGACATCGAGCAGATGGTCAATACCGTGGCGGCAGAAGATGCGCCCCGATTCCAACTGTACGATGTTGCCCAGGTGCCGCCGGAACAGCCCGTTGGCACAAATGTAATCAATGCGAGGCATGGCACCAAAGGGGGCCAGGCCCGAAGCCATAAAGCCGCGACGCGACGTCCCCTCATCGGTCTTCGATGTAAAGTCGTTGACGACTCTCATGGTTAGCGGCCCAGCATCCTAAAGAAACGCTCCTCGAGCGCGGGATCGGTCTCAAAGACGCCGCGGCGAGCAAGCGTCACGGTCTTGGTGCCGGGCTTTTGCACGCCACGCATCGTCATGCACATATGCTCGGCCTCCATCAACACAATCGCTCCCTGGGGAGCGAGATAATCCATGAGGGCATCGGCAACCTGTGTGCACAGTTGCTCCTGCAGCTGAAGACGGCGGGCATAAACCTCAACCGTGCGGGCGAGCTTGGAAAGCCCAGCCACCCGACCGTTAGGGATATAACCAATGGCGGCCTTGCCATAAAACGGCAGCAGATGATGTTCGCACAGCGAGTAGAACGTAATGTCGCGCTCGATAACCAAATCGTTCGAAGCGACGGCAAAGGTTTTGGACAGGTGCTCCTCGGCACTCTGGTCCATGCCGCCGGCGATCTCACCATACATACGGGCAACGCGCGCCGGGGTCTCCAGCAGGCCCTCACGAGTTGGGTCCTCGCCTATGCCCTCAAGCAACAGCTTAATGGCGGCCTCGACTTTTTCCTGATCGACCATCTGGGCCTCACTTTTCCGATTTCACGTTCGCGCTATGGTACCACGCCCTCCGGCATCGACCACAAGCTACATAGTATGGGTCGAATAGACCGGATCATCACGCCAAAGTTCAACCGCATCACAAAGCGCAACGCCCTCGCGCTCAGCACGGGCGCGCGTGGCGTTCATATCGATCACGCGCTGGTTACTCGAGCCCCTAAAGCGCAGCGTGATATCGTACAGGTCCTGAACAAACGGGCCGTCCACCAACATATCAAGACAGGTAAGGATACGGTCCGTGACCTCGGTATGGTGGCGTCCTCCCGGCATAAGCTCCTCGAGCACATCGCCGGTAAAACACCAAATGGTCTTTCCTGACCCCGCAGGATAAGCGGCACGAACACGCTCGACAAACTCAACGAGCCCCGCCTGGTTCTCGGGCTCCATGGGCTCTCCGCCCAGAATCGTCAGGCCGTCAATAAAGGGATGATCGAGGCTCTCGATAATCTTGTCCTCGACGGCACGATCAAAGGGCTCGCCCGCAGCAAAGTCCCACGCAACAGAGTTAAAGCAATTCTTGCACCCACGACGGCACCCGCTCACAAACAGAGAAGTACGAACACCTTCCCCATCGGCAATGTCGAAATATTTAATGTTCGCGTAGTTCATAAGTAACCTTCCTGGGGGTCTGGAGCATATCATCCCGTCCTCAAACATTCTCGGCCTGCGGCCTGCGAAACTGCGGGCGGGACGATATGTCCCGGCCTCATGCAAAAGGCAACTCAATGAACGAAGCGAACATCGAGTATAGGGTTCGAGGTCCAATAAAAACTGGGTTGCGGCTCAACCGCCATCGCAAGTAAATCGCAGCTGCAGCTCGAATTATTTCCGCTAAGAACTTCGAGGAGTGAGCAGACCGCATGCTGCATCTCAGCTACATCAACTTGGCCGCCCCGTAGCGAGGCCCCGGACCTTTGCTCGATATGAGTTCCGCACGAACAGGAGGCGCCAGTGGCGCCTCCGTCGTGAGCCAGGACTGTCCGAAATAGCGAGTAAAGGTCCGGGGCCTCGCTACGGGGCGGCCTGGGATGACTATTAGAGATGCAGCACGCGGTCGCGGATCTCCTCGGTTCGACCCTGGTTCCAGAACTGGGTACCGATGTAGCCGCACGTGCGACGGGCGACATTCATCTTCTCCTGGTCGCGGTTGCCGCAGCTGGGGCACTCCCACACCAGCTTGCCGTCATCCTCGACAATCTTGATCTCGCCATCGTAGCCGCACACCTGGCAGTAGTCGCTCTTGGTGTTGAGCTCGGCGTACATGATGTTGTCGTAGATGTACTGCATCACGCGGATGACAGCCTTGAGGTTGTCCTGCATGTTGGGAACCTCGACGTAGGAGATGGCACCGCCCGGCGAAAGCTGCTGGAACATGCCCTCGAACTTGAGCTTGTCGAATGCGTCGATCTCCTCGGACACGTGGACGTGGTAGCTGTTGGTGATGTAGCCCTTGTCCGTCACGCCCGGGATGATGCCAAAACGACGCTGCAGGCACTTGGCGAACTTGTAGGTCGTCGACTCAAGCGGGGTACCGTACAGCGAGAAGTCAATATCGCTTTCGGCCTTCCACTCGGCGCACTTGTCGTTCATGCGCTGCATGACGGCCATGGCAAAGGGCGTGCCCTCCTTCTCGGTGTGGCTGTGGCCCGTCATGTACTTGACGCACTCATACAGGCCGGCATACCCCAGGCTGATGGTGGAATAGCCGCCCACGAGCAGCTTATCGATCGTCTCGCCCTTCTTCAGACGCGCCAGGGCGCCGTACTGCCAAAGAATCGGTGCGGCATCCGAAAGCGTACCCATCAGACGCTCATGACGGCACAGCAGGGCGCGGTGGCACAGCTCGAGGCGCTCGTCGAAGATTTTCCAGAACTTGTCCATGTCCTGATGCGAGCTCAGCGCGACATCGGGCAGGTTGATGGTCACAACACCCTGGTTAAAGCGACCATAGTACTTAGGCCTGGTCGGGTCATAGTTCAGCGCGTTGGCGACATTGTTAAAGCCGTTGCCCGAACGGTCGGGCGTCAGGAAACTACGGCAACCCATGCAGGTGTAGCAATCGCCGTTGCCGGCGGTCTCGCCCTTAGACAGCTTGAGCTCGCGCATCTTCTTCTCGGAGATGTAGTCGGGCACCATGCGCTTGGCGGTACACTTGGCAGCCAGCTGGGTCAGGTAGAAGTACGGGGAATTCTCGTGAACGTTATCGTCCTCGAGTACATAGATAAGCTTGGGGAATGCCGGGGTAATCCACACACCGGCTTCGTTCTTAACGCCCTCATAGCGCTGACGAAGCGTCTCCTCCACGATCATGGCAAGGTCGTGCTTCTCCTGCGCTGAGCGAGCCTCGTTGAGATACATAAAGACCGTCACAAACGGCGCCTGGCCGTTTGTGGTCATAAGGGTCACGACCTGATACTGAATCGTCTGGACGCCGCGACGGATCTCGTCACGCAGGCGGTCCTCAACAACCTCGCGGACCTTTTCGGGAGATGCGGAAACGCCGAGCTCCTCGAGCTCGCGGGCAACCTCGCCGCGAATCTTTTGACGGCTCACCTCGACAAAGGGGGCGAGATGGGTCAGTGAAATAGACTGGCCGCCGTACTGGGAGGAAGCAACCTGGGCGATAATCTGCGTCGCGATGTTGCAGGCAGTCGAGAAGCTGTGCGGCTTCTCGATCAGCGTGCCCGAGATAACGGTGCCGTTCTGGAGCATGTCCTCCAGGTTCACCAGGTCGCAGTTATGCATGTGCTGGGCAAAGTAGTCGGAATCGTGGAAGTGGATCAGGCCCTCATTGTGGGCATCCACGATCTCCTGGGGCAGCAGCACACGCTGAGTCAGATCCTTTGAAATCTCGCCGGCCATATAGTCGCGCTGGACGGAATTGACGGTCGGGTTCTTGTTAGAGTTCTCCTGCTTGACCTCTTCGTTATTGCACTCGATCAGCGACAGAATCTTGTCGTCGGTCGTGTTCTTCTGGCGCTTCAGGCTCTGAACATAGCGATAGATGATGTAGTGGCGGGCGACCTCGTAGCAGTCGAGACGCATGATCTCGTCCTCGACCAAATCCTGGATCTCCTCGACCGAAACGGTGTGGCCCGCGTTCTCGCATGCCTCGGCGACGTTTTGCGCCGCATAAACCACCTGGCGGTCGGTAAGACGAGAGCTCTCCTCGACCTCCAAGTTTGCGGCGCGGATGGCATTGACGATCTTATCGATGTCAAAGACAACCTCGGTGCCGCTGCGCTTGATGATCTTCATCCTCTTGCCTCTTTCGCGTCGTAGCCTCATTGCGCTTCAGAGCCAAACGATGCCCGGCAGGGCCTGCCCCTGCCTTGCGGCGCCGTCGCGCAATCTGTGTTTTCGATAAACCATAAGCCTCCATGCGGACATTCCCAGGAGCCGATCAAACGGTTCAAGGACACGTTCAAAAGAGGCAGTTAAGGTCTTCGTTCTCTGTCCGCCATCTATCATACGACAAAGAGGCATCTATATCCTGTATTCTTTTTTTAGGTCAAACACAACATATAGTGTTTCAGCAGGTCAAAGCAATTGGTCATTTTGCAGACGCATTAAAAATGAGGGGTATTTGACAAGTCGGTAAAACGTTACCAACACGGCTACCTGCATGGCAGTTATAAAACCCCCTTAGTCAAGCCGCTGACAAATCCTACCAAAACCAAGCCGCTCACGCCAAAAGAATCCAAAAGATTATGCTTGACCAACATGTTGTGGTCGTGCCTTGCCGAGCCTCATGCAACCGCGGCACGAATCCTTGAAAGATATGTGTATGCAAACGGAGAAGATGAGAGTTTCCTCGGATGACTGCTGAGAAGCATCCCGGAAGATCAAAAACTCGAAATTTGGTGACGTATTTGGCGACCAAAACAAAACAGCTCAGAGGCTAAGCCTCTGAGCTGCGAACATTTGGTGGGCGTTAGAAGATTTGAACTTCTGACCTCTTCCGTGTCAGGGAAGCGCTCTCCCCCTGAGCTAAACGCCCAAATGGAGCGGACAACGGGGCTCGAACCCGCGACCCCAACCTTGGCAAGGTTGTGCTCTACCAACTGAGCCATGTCCGCTTACGAGGATTAATCTTACGTGATGCCCGCATCCTATGCAAGAACTTTTTTTGAAAAGTTTCGCGACGCCCTCGCGAGCCTCATGAAGGCATCAGACACCACGGAAGGCGCAGGCAAACGCAAACTCGCCGCAAGAGGCCCCTACAACTCAGCGAGCATGATCCAGGCAGAGCTGTCCTGCACGAGCCTGCCGTCTGCGAGCGGTGATGAGGTGAGCAGGACCCTGCCCGCCGGCAGCTCCACGGGTGCTGCACCGAAGTTCGTCACACACGCCCAGCCGTTGTCGCGGCGATAGGCGATGACGCCGCCCTCAGCGCCCTCGGCGCCATCCGCAAGACCGGTGCGCCCGTCAAGATCGAGCCACGCAAGATCGTTGGCGCACCCGCGCAGCTTGCGCCGCAGCCAGAGGGCGTCACGATAGAGCGCAAGCATCGATGTCGGGTCCGCTTCTTCCCTATCGGCAGCGTAATCGGAAAACCATGCAGGCTGCGGCAGATGGGGCACCGCATCGGCGTCCGCCGGTGAAAACCCAAACGATCCGCCCTGCGCGGGATCGTCCGCCGCCACCCACGGCAGGGGCACACGGCAGCCGTCGCGCCCCTTCTCGCGCTTCGGTCCGTGCGTATTGGTCGCAGTAGGATCTTCGAGTACAGCCCACGGAATGTCAGCCGCCTCAAAAAGGCCGAGCTCCTCACCCTGATACACGTATGCCGAGCCCGGAAGCGCCAGCTCGAGCAAAAGGGCCGCCCGCGCGCGGCGCTCGCCGAGTTCACGTTCCTCGTCATAAGACGACCCGTCGCGTAAGAGCCAGTCGAGCGCAATCTGGTGGTAGCGCGTCGCCTTGATCTGCGGCAGGGCATAGCGCGTCGCCACGCGCGGCACGTCGTGGTTGGAGAGCACCCAGGTCGAGGCGGAATCGGATTCTATAGCTGCCTTCAAGCCCTCCTCGATTGCAGCGTGCATGTCATCATAGGTCCAAGTGGCCTTGGCAAACTCAAAGTTGAATGTCTGGCCAAGCTCGCTGGGACGCGCGTAGAGATACTGGCGATCGGGCAGCACCCACGCCTCGGCAACGGCGCTGCGTGGCGGATCATAGCGGTCGAACACGCGGCGCCACTCGCGATAGATCTCGTGGACCTCGTTGCGGTCCCACAGCGGATGGGTGCCGTCCTCAACCATGTCATCGCCCTCGGCGAGATGCCACCGGTCGAGGTCATCGCGGTCGAGATCCTTGGCGAGACCGTGCGCCACATCAATGCGAAAGCCATCGACGCCTCGATCGCTCCAAAACGCCAGGACGTCGCAAAAGAACGCATGAACCTCGGGGCACGACCAGTCAAAGTCCGGCTGCTCAGGCGTAAACATGTGCAGATACCACTGACCGTCCGCGACACGCGTCCAGGCGGGGCCGCCAAAGTTGGCATTCCAATTGGTGGGAGGCAGCTCGCCATGCTCGCCGCGACCATCGCGGAAGATATAACGGGTGCGCTCGGGCGATCCGGGGCCGGCGGCAAGAGCGGCTTTGAACCAAGGATGCTGGTTAGATGAATGGTTGGGCACGATGTCGACGATGACCTTGATGTCGCGCGCATGAGCCGCAGCGATCATGTCATCGAAGTCATCAAGCGAGCCGAGACGTGGGTCGACATCGCAGTAGTCTGCCACATCATAGCCGCCATCGACAAGAGGCGATGGGTAAAACGGGCTCAGCCAGATAGCCTCGATGCCCAGCTGCTCAAGATAGTCCATCTGCTGGGTAATGCCCGCGATATCGCCCAGACCCGAACCAGTCGAATCCTTAAACGAGCGCGGGTAGATCTGATAGATCGCGGCGTCGGACATCCATGAGCGCGAAGAAGACTTTTCTGTAGCCATGGGGCGTATCTCCCTTGCAACGAGGTTATGCGAGATGCCCACGATGATACGCCCAAAGCGGACATTCGCGGCAAACAACGCCACAGCCACGCCCCAAACGCTCGCTCCCTCTCGGGTTCGAGTCTCCTGGGACGAATCGATCGATTAGTGAAAAGAACGGAAGGCCCACTCCTCCGGCCACGACAGCGAGCGGGCTCCGGGTGCCCCAAGTTGCCGCGAAAGAGGAGGGAAGCGTACTTTATGTACGTGTACGCGACCGACGATTGAGGGGCAAGATGGGGTGCCCGGGGCTCGCGCAGCGTCAACAAAAAACGCGGTTCGTTAGAACCGCGTAAGATAGTTGGAGCGGACAACGGGGCGTCTGCGTATCCGCTTCGCGGATACGCACCGGCTTCGGTCGCCTGTCGGCGTCCTCGCCAGCTCGCTACAAACGCTCCGCGTTTGCTTAACGCTCGCTCCCTCTCGGGTTCGAGCCCATACGATGGGTACGAAAAAGCCCGGCTACCGTAGTAGTCGGGCTGTTGCGTTTGGAGCGGACAACGGGGCTCGAACCCGCGACCCCAACCTTGGCAAGGTTGTGCTCTACCAACTGAGCCATGTCCGCATATGTAAAACAAAACGGGCGCCGGAGCGCCCGGATGTTGCCTGGAGGCGAAGCCCGGATTCGAACCGGGGGTAAAGGCTTTGCAGGCCTCTGCCTTACCACTTGGCCACTTCGCCGAAAAAGGACCGCCTAAACGGTCCGGAAATGCAATGGAGCGGACAACGGGGCTCGAACCCGCGACCCCAACCTTGGCAAGGTTGTGCTCTACCAACTGAGCCATGTCCGCTTGCGGGTTATTAATTTACGCGAGTTGTCCAAAAGACGCAAGTACTTTTTTCAAAAAACTTGTCTGCCGCATGTTCTTAGTAGCTAAACGCGCTAAAGCGATTGGCTAGGCACACGATTCCAGCGCTCCGCTAAACAGCTTCACCATCTGCACGCGCGTGCCGGCGCCGTCCGTACGACGAGCAACCTCCACGTTATCGACGAGCATACGCATAAGCTTGATACCACGGCCGCGTTCCTCTGATGCGACCGGTTCGCTCGTTTCATCGATAGAATAGCCGGCACCTCGATCAAGCACCTCAACCACAACGCGATCGCTATAGGCCTGAACCGTCAGGACGCAGCCGATACCGCCCGCATGGTCATAGGCATTACCCAGCGCCTCCCCCGACGCCAATGCGACATCGTAGCGCTCGTCACGGCGCAACGGAAGCGATTCAAGGAGTTCGGCGATGCGATGTCGGTAGTATGGAAGATTCTCGATACCCTGACGGACCTCGACGCTCTTACTCCAGCGAGGCAGCTCCCCCACCGGAATGGCGGGAATAGACTCCCGTGCCGGCCCCGCGACATGAAGGATATCGACAAGACGAGCAATCTCCAAAAAGCGAACAACTTCACCTGATGCATTGACGAGCGAAAGCAGGCCTTCTCGCCTCATGAGCTCACGAGCGCGCGTAAGCAGGAATGCCAGGCCCGTCGAATCGATAAAGCTAACAGCCTGACAGTTGATGACGACACGACGCACGCCGCGGCCAATCGAAACATCCAACCGCCGACGCAGCGCAGGCACCGTGGCGATGTCGATATCGCCTGGTGGCGTCAAAACCGCTATGTCATTCCACTCATTCATACGACCATGGTTCCCCAAAAAAGCCCACTCGATGCATTCGTTTCCCCAACCGTACGGATTCAGCCCGCCCAGCGTCGTCTATGAACGACCCCGTAAAAACTCAAGGGACACCAATGCAATGTCATCGTCCAGCGCCGATTCGGTAAATCGGTCAAGCTCGCCCAAGACCTTGCCGCAAATGCCCGACACGCCCTCACCCGAGACAGAGAGCAGAAGGTCGCGAAGGCGCTGCTCGCCAAAGAAAGCACCCGAGCGGTCACGCGCTTCGATTGTTCCGTCGGTGTACATAAATAGCATGTCACCAGGAGCGAACGTAAACACGCCTGTCTCGTACACCATGCTCTCAAAGGCACCGATTACCCCCGATTGGCATCCAAGCAGCTCGACCTCTCCCCCACGAGCCTCGCCGCCACCCAGCGGCATCGACTCTGGCCTGATGACCATGGTCGGAGGATGGCCCGCCGAACAATACGTTGCGCGTCCGGCTTTAAGGTCAATCTTGGCGATAAAGGCCGTCACGAACGTCTCGACCCTCGAAAAGCCCATAAGCATGCTGTTAAGGGAGCGTGCCATGCGGGCCGGTCCAGCGCCCTCCCAGGCATATGCCGTCAGGGCCGTCTTGACGAGTGCGGACATCGATGCAGCCTCAATGCCTTTGCCAGACACATCGCCCAGAATCATGACGGCGCAATCGTCGGGAAGACGGATGAGCGTATAGAAATCGCCGCCGACCAACGCCGAGTTCGTGGCCGACAGGTACACCGAATCGGCGGCGATTCCCGGAACATCCCCCAGTGAATTTCTCATGCCAATCTGGAGGGTCTGAGCGATATGGCGCTCCTCACGCTTTTGAGATTCGCCTTCGTAGATCAGTTCAAAGTCATGAGCCAAGTGCACCAAGTAGTCATATTCAAGGTCATCAATCGGCTCTTGGCTACCATCACGAAGCAGCAGCGCACGCGTCGTCGGCCCCTTCGCAACAGAAGCAGGAACGATTGCGTCGTTACTGTGCTTGCCATCGCCCTCAGGGCGTGGGCGCCCCGCCTCGATGCCGGCGTCGACGTAGAGACCCTGGCAAGGCAGGCCATGCGCTCTAAGCCAGCCTCCCATAGGCATCGATTCGTCAACGCGAGTTATACGGACGTGTTTAAGGTCCTCGGCACTCGTGCCGCCCAAAACAGATGCCTCAAAGCCATCAGGGGCAGCCCCCAGACGTGCCGCTGGCGCCGTCGTGGAAAAGAAAAGCTTCTCGGGATCGTCCGGCAAAGCAACGCGACTGCCGCCTTCAAAATCTATGACGTAGGAATCCAGACTGGCGTCATACTCAACAGGGCAAAAATGGCAGTTGAGCATATTGCAGATCTCGGACGACACCGCCTGGGTAGCCGCGGCGGAATCGTCTAGAAAGGTAAACAACTCATCACGCAGCACATTGAGGGAACGACCAAGCTCGGCCGTGCGACGGGAGCGAAGGCTCGATGCCATGCCGACCAGCTGGATAGACAGGTAATCGCAAATGACCTCGAGCACATTAACGTCATAGGCGAGCGGTGCCTGGGGGCGTTTCCAACCAACTTCCAGCACGCCAAGGATCTGCGTACCGTAAAAAACGGGAAGACAGATTTCACTGCGGTACGGAGGCATATCTTGCATGCGCAACAGGTGCTTAGAACGATTATCCAGGTCCATGAACATACCGGAGGCGGCCTTATCGCCCTCAAGGTCCTGTTGAATCGACAAGCGACAGGCACGCGACTCGCGAAGAACATACGTCGGAATGCCAGCGCCATACGGCAAAAACTCGGGCAGGTAGCTGTCGAGCAGCTCCTTGGAAACACCGCGAAGCTTAAAGCCGCCGCTCTCAGAAAAATAGATAGCGGCACCCGAAGCATCGAGCGTTCCTACAAGCTGGTTCAAAACGGTATCAAGCAGGCTGGGCAACTCATCGGAGCCCACAGTGCTCATAATGACCGAGAGCGTGCCAGAGAGACGCTTGTTCGCCACTCTAAGCTCCGATAACGCACGCTTGAGTTGCCGGTCGTGAGAATACTGTTCCTCGATACTGTGAAGCGCCACCAGGACACGTGGTGCGCGGCGCCCAAAGATGCGTGGAGGCGTTACGGAGCCCGCACGAACCAAGACGGGAATAAAAGAGCCGTCACTCAGTTTGAGCATCAGTTCGTTCTCGGAGCCATCAGTTTCAAATGGCAGACGATGTTCCGTCGCACGTTCAAAAGCGGACGAGTACAGGACGTCTTTAACATCTCCACCGATGACGTCGGCGCGCTCCTCGCACATCAAACCAAGTAAGCGATTATTCACATGCAGAATGGTTCCGTCGAGCTCGCAGATGATGACAGCATCGCTCGTGATCTCGACTAGTTGGGCAACGTCTGCCCACTCGTTGCGTTCAAGCGTTTCCATCGTGGACCCCACCGTCTATCGGTAACAAAAAAGCCTCCGAAGAGGCTTCTCAATTGCGATGGTGTCGGAGGCGGGACTTGAACCCGCATGACCAAAAAGCGGTCACTAGCACCTCAAGCTAGCGCGTCTGCCAATTCCGCCACTCCGACATGCTATGTTGCTGATTCGCAGTTCGTTTTGTTCGACCCGCGCGTTCAACGAGGAAGATAATAACCTATGATTCGAGAACTGTGCAAGCACTTTTTTGAAAAAAGTTTACGAATTTGTAAATGCGCAGGTAGACCGACCTGTTCGGGCAGGAATGAGGTCGCTTTCCAACGCGTCCTCGGGCATGCGGCATTATTTTGATCCGCGCTTCGCGCTACAAAATAATGCCGCCCCCTGCGGAATGCGTTGGAAAGCGACCTCATTCCTGCCCTAGGGGCACGTACTCCAGGCGCCATTCTTAAACATGTTCTGGGGGCTGATGCAAATTTGGTGGCTCGGCAAAGCCGAGCCCTTATATGGGGAGGCCGGAGCCAAAGCTCCGGCCTCACTAACTTTCCTATTAGATTAAGTGAGCGATCAAGGAATCTCACTCCCCTCTGCCGCGTTAACGCAGGGCCCGCCTGGTGTTACTTTTCAGAACATTCCGCAGGACGGAGGAAGCCCCGCAGCGCGTAGCGCGCAGCGGGGCTTCCGACATGTCCGAGGACGTTCTGAAAAGTAACACCAGGCGGGCCCGGACGATAACAACCGGCTACAGGTCGATGTGCGATTCCTTGATCGGGAACGGCTCCGCGAAGTGGCACGCGCAGCAGTGGCCCGGAGCGACTTCCTTAAACTCAGGAAGCTTCTCGGAGCAGATGCCCTGCGCGATCGGGCAGCGCGTGTGGAAACGGCAGCCGGTCGGCGGATCCAGCGGCGACGGCGGGTCGCCAGCGAGGATGATGCGTTTGCGGGTCTTCTGGATATCTGGATCGGGCACCGGCACGGCAGACAGCAGCGACTGCGTGTACGGGTGGTGCGGCTCACTGTAGAGCGTCTTCCAGTCCGAAACCTCGACCATCTTGCCCAGATACATAACGGCAACGCGATCAGAAATGTGCTGCACGACAGAGAGGTCGTGAGCAATGAAGAGATAAGCCGTACCGAACTTGTCCTGGAGCTCCTTAAGAAGGTTCAGAACCTGGGCCTGAATGGATACGTCAAGCGCAGAGACGGGCTCATCGCAGATAATCAGCTTGGGCTTGAGCGCAAAGGCGCGGGCAATGCCGACACGCTGGCGCTGGCCGCCCGAGAACTCGTGCGGATAGCGGTTGATGTGCTCGGGGTTCAGACCGACGACGTCCAGCAGCTCGCGGACGCGCTCGATACGCTCTTCCTTTGTACCCACGCCATGAATGGTCATGGGCTCAGAAACAATTTCGCCGATGGTCATACGAGGGTTGAGCGAAGCATAGGGGTCCTGGAAGATGAACTGCATCTCGCGACGCATATCCTTGATCTCGTGCTTGCTCATCTCGGCAACGTCTTTGCCCTGGAAGAACACTTTGCCTGCCGTCGGCTTGGTCAGGCGCATGATGGTGCGGCCCGTGGTGGACTTACCGCAACCAGACTCGCCGACCAGGCCAAAGGTCTCGCCCGGATAAATCTCGAACGAAATGTCATTCACAGCAGAGACGACACGCTTGGAGAAGCGCTTGGCGAACATGCCGGACTCAGCGGGAAACTCCTTAGAGAGGTGCTCGACCTTCAGCAGTGGAGTACGCTCGTTGGTATCTGCCATTACGCCTCGCCTCCCTTCTTGGAATCCTTGCGCGTACGGGACGTCTCAGGAGCGTTCTTGAGGAACTCGGGGTCACCGGAGTAGTGGCACGCAGAGTAATGACCAGACTCGGTGACAACGCGCTCGGGGCGCTGCTTGCGGCACTTGTCGGTCGCATAGGGGCAACGAGGGGAGAAGACGCAGCCCTGGGGCAGGTTCATGAGCGAGGGCGGATTGCCGTGAATCGGCGTAAGCGGCTTCTTCTCATCGATGGCCTGCTCCGGGATGGAACGGATAAGACCCCAAGTATAGGGATGACGGCTCTCATAGAAGATCTCGTCAGCAGTACCGAACTCGACGGGACGGCCGGCATACATAACCATGATCTTGTCGGCCATGTCGGCGACAACGCCCAGGTCGTGAGTAATCATGATGATGGCGTTGCCGTTCTTCTCCTGCATTTCCTGCATGAGCTCAATAATCTGAGCCTGGATGGTAACGTCCAGAGCAGTCGTGGGCTCGTCGGCAATCAGAATATCGGGATCGCAGGCAAGAGCCATGGCGATCATGACGCGCTGACGCATACCGCCGGAGAACTGGTGCGGATACTCGTTGACGCGCTTCTCGGGCTCGGGAATACCCACGAGGTCCAAGAGCTCGGTGGCGCGCTTGAGCGCCTCCTGCTTGGAGTAGCCACGGTGCAAGCGAAGGCCCTCGCCCACCTGCTTGCCGATCTTATAGACCGGGTTCAAGGAGGTCATAGGATCCTGGAAGATCATCGCGATGTCGTTACCGCGAATGTGCTGCATCTCTTCCTCGGTCATTTCGAGGATAGAACGGCCGCGATAGCGAACGTCGCCGCCCTCAATCTTTCCCGGAGGCATCGAGATAAGACCCATGATGGTCATGGCGGTCACGGACTTACCGGAGCCGGACTCACCGACGACACCGAGGGTCTCGCCGCGATCGAGCGTGTAGGAGACACCGTCGACAGCGCGAACAACGCCATCTTCGGTGTGGAAATACATCTTAAGGTCATCGACCTCGAGCAGATGCTGGCCCTCGGGAACCGGCTGGTCCTTCAGGTCCACATAGTTCTTGTTCTTCTTCATCCTTATGCGTCCTTCATCTTGACGTCGAGGGCGTCGCGCAGACCGTCACCCAGCAGGGTGAAGGCGAGCACCGTCGAGAGAATTGCCAGACCGGGCATGATCATCATCCAGGGAGCAGTCAGAAGATACTGCTGGCCGTCCTGAATCATGGAGCCCCACGAAGGCGTGGGCGGGATAACGCCCATGCCGAGGAAGGACAGAGCGGACTCGGTCAGAATAGCGCCACCAATGTTCATGGTCGCGTAGACCACGATAGAAGCAACGGAGTTCGGGAAGATATGGCGCATAACGATACGGGCATCGGATGCACCCATAGCGCGAGCGGCGTCAACATAGTCGTTCTCTTTGACCGTCAGGATCGCGGATCGGAAGACGCGCGCAATCGAAGGCCAGCCGAGAATGCCGATGGCGATAAAGACGTTCTGAAGACCACGACCGATAACGGCAATCATGGCAACAACGAACAGCACGTACGGGAACGCCAGGAAGATATCCGCACAGCGCATGATGATCGTATCCCAGATGCCACCATAGAAACCGGCGAGGGCGCCCATGACCAGACCGATCACCGTGGAGATGGCGGTGGCCATAATACCGACGGAAAGCGAAACGCGTGCACCGTAGATAACACGGACGAGAATGTCACGACCAAGAGAGTCGGTGCCAAACGGGTGCTCGGCACACGGAGCCAGCAGCGAAGTCTCGGCCATGGTAGTCGAGTCGGAAGCCGTAGGAGAGCCGAGCCAGGGCTGAGCCCACAGATCGGCGGTCAGGGCAACCACAACAACGATGATGATCCAGCAGACACCGATAACGGCGAGCTTGTTCTTACGAAGACGCTTAAAAGCGTCGCCCCACAGCGTGCGGGACTTGGCGGGAGCAGATGCGGCCTTGGTGGCGGTAGCCTGCTCCTGAGACTGAGAATCAGTTTCCTGCATGAGACGTACCTCCCTTAGGCCTTATCCGACGGACCGCCGAGGCGGATGCGCGGGTCGAGGAATGCATAGCTAATGTCGACGAGCAGGTTGATCACCATAACGACGACAACAATGAGCGTAACGCCGCCCATAACGATGGGCCAGTCGCGCATGCTAATGGCGCGGTAGACCTCGAAGCCGATGCCGGGCCAGTTAAAGACCGTCTCGGTCAGGATGGCGCCCGAAAGCATGCCGCCGAAGTCGACACCAATATAGGTAACGACGGGGATGAGTGCATTCTTAAGCGCATGCTTGATGATGATCGCGCGATTGGAGAGACCCTTTGCCTTTGCCGTGCGGATGTAATCCTGGTTCATGACGTCGAGCAGCTGCGAACGCATGATGCGGGCAGCATAGGCGGTCGAAACCGAAGCCAGCGTGATGGTCGGAAGCACGTAGTGCATCCAATCCTGATACTGGGAGCTGGCACCGCCGGCACCCGAGATCGGCATGGAGAATGCGCCGCCGGTGGCATCCTTAAGGATGACGCCGAAGAACAGCTGCAGCAGCATACCGAGCCAGAAAGCAGGGACGGCAACGAGAATCGACGTGGTCAGCGTTACCAAAATATCCCAGAAGGAGTAACGCTTGACCGCCGAAATAATACCCGCACCGATACCCATGATTGCCTCGAGCACGATAGCGCACGCGGCAAGTTTGACCGTATACGGATACTTCTGGGCAAAGATATCCGTAACCGGCAGCTTGCGCTGGTACGAATTGCCCAGATCGCCATGAAGCAGACCGTTCATGTAATACAAATAACGGTCCACGAGCGACGTTTGAACGGGATCGCCGTTCTCGTCAAGGATCGCGTTGCCGTCCTCATCCGCCTGGACCAGGTGATAGCGCACGCGAAGCTGAAGCTCCACCTCGGGGGACAGAGCCTTGTCTCCACCGATCAGCTTGATCGGGTCTCCCGGCACGATATTCTGGAGGGCGAACAGAATCAGCGTAACGCCCAAAAATACCGGGATGAACTGAAGCACACGTTTAACGATGTACTTACCCATACCACTCCCCTATCTAGGGATTAACCTAAATGGGATGCCGATCGCCAGACCGGCATCCCAAAATTACCATCAGCCAGTTTACCCCAGGTTAGGGAGAACTGTATGTTTCCCATGAGGTCTACGTAAATGCTTGACCCTCACGGAAGCTGCAAAACCCTTAGGCGAGCTCGGCGGTACCCAGATCGGCGTGCTTCTGCGGATCAACATAGAGGTACTTGACGCGGTCAGAGCCAGCGATGGTGTGCGTGTAGAACATCACCGGGATAACCGGGCAGTCGGCAGCGACCATTGCGTCGGCCTCCCGCATCTTGGCGATGCGCTCGTCGTCGTCAACCGTGGTACGAGCCTCGTCGACCTTGGCGTCGAACTCGGGGTTGTTGTAACCAGAGCGGTTGTCGCCACCGAGGGAGTCGGAGTGGAACAGCGGGTACAGGAAGTTGTCCATGATCGGGTAATCGGCGATCCAGCCCAGACGACCAAACTGATAGTTGAAGTTCTGATACTGCTCGAGCAGGGCAGACCACTCGGGAGTATCGGAGACGGCGGTAACGCCAACCTTGGCGAGGTCGCCGATGATGGACTCCATGATCTCCTTGTGACCACCGTCCTGGTTGTAGGAAAGGGTCACATTAATGCCACGATCGCCGTTAGCGCCAGCGGGAGCGACCTTGTCGAGGTACTCGTTAGCCTTGTCGACGTCATAGGCGCAGAACTCCCATGCGCCCTCCTTGTAGCCGGCGATTCCCGGAGGAACAATACCGTCGGCGGGGGTACGGGTACCCTTGAAGATGGTCTTGCAGATGGCCTCACGGTTGATGGCCAGGGAGATGCCCCTGCGCAGGTCGGCGTTATTGAACGGCTCGGCCGTGGTGTTGCAGGTCAGATAGTACGTGGAAGGCTCGGCACCGAGCAGCATATGCTCGCCGTCACCCATGGTGTAGCCGTCCTTGGACTCGCCACGGTCCTTCTTTGCGGCGTCGATCTGAGCAACGGGAACGTCGCAGACATCGAGGTTACCGGCCTGGAACTCCTTGTAAGCGGTCTCCATGTCCTTGATGACCTGGAAGTGGATGGCGTCGATCTTGGCCTTGTCGCCATAGTAATCGTCAAACTTCTTGAGGTTGATCTCCTGACCATCCTCCCACTTGCCGTCCATCATGAACGGGCCGTTACCGACCGGGGCAAGGTAGAAGCTCTTGACATCGGACTCGGCGCACTCGGGAACCGGGGACAGAGCCGGATGAGAGGCGACGAAGGGGAAGTCGGCGTAAGCGGAAGACAGCTTGACGACGAGGGTCTCATCGTCGGGGCAAGTAACACCGCTGAGCTCGGTAGCGTTGCCGGCAAGCAGATCGTCATAGCCCTCGACCATGGAAAGGTGGTAGGAGACCTCGGAAGGACCATACTCGGTAGCGATGGCCGACTTGGTGTTGACCAGGCGCTCCCAACCGAGCTTGAAGGACTTGGAAGTAACGTCGTCACCGTTGTGGAACTTGGCCTTCTTGATCTTGAAGGTGAACTCGGTGGCGTCGTCGTTAGCCTCAAAGGACTCGCAAGCCAGCGGAACGATCTCGCCCTTCTCGGGGTCGTACTCCGTCAGAGCGTCGAAGAGCTGGTACTCGACCTGAGTGCCCTGATCCTCCTGGACGTTGTAGGGGTCGATGCAGACCGGGTTGTTGATGTAGAAGTTCAGCGTCGAACCGGAGTCAGATCCGGAAGCGTCGCCGCCCTTCTTGCCGCACGCGGCAAGAAAAGCCATGGAGCTCGCAGCGAGGGTGCCGCCAACAAAGGCGCGACGACCCATAACGGGCTGGTGGAACATAGAATCAGCCATGCCATCCTCCTTATGAGATAGGACAAAGTGAATTCGGCCGGGCAACGTCGAGACAGCCCATTCGAACCATTCAAACGCGGTCCGCCGTTATGGCTGGTTATGCAATGCGGGCCAACGTTTTGCAATACAGTAGCGCATTTTATGCACAATTTGGCGCTAATTCCGGTTAACGGTCGAGAATTTCTTTAGTTAGGCGAAGTATGTGGGGATATTTTGATTCTATTACAAGTCTGTAAACAAAAAGGGCCCCGCACATGCGGGACCCTTTACAAACGTATATACGCCGATGCTTAGTAGCCGACGATGCCCTGCGGGAAGAAGAACATGCACAGAACGACACACACAGCAAAAACGACGGCCATAATTACCGTCAGGCGATCGAGGTTCTGCTCCATGACGCCCGTGGCAGAGCTGGAGTTATACAGCGAGCTAGCGATCATATCCGAAACGCCGGTACCCTTACCGGAGTGCATCAGGACGAGAATCGTCAGCGCAACGGCAGAGATAGCCCAAACGACAAACAGAAGAATCTGGAACGGACCCATAGATAAGCTCCTTAATAGAACAATTCAAACTCCAGTACTGTACCACAACCCCCAACACTCCCCCACCTGCCATTTAGGGACGGGTTAGAAATGGCAGAAATACCAAAAAGGGGGTCGTCCGGTTGTGGACAACCCCCTTACTAGAAAACGATAGTTGTTTTCTATTAGGCCTCGGTTGCGAGCACGCGGCCCGTCATCTCGGCGGAAGGCTCCAGACCAGCCATGGTGAGCATAGTCGGGGCGATATCGGAGAGACGACCGTCCTCGATACCGGTGAGCTGTGCCTTCTCATCAACGATGATAAACGGCACACGGTTGGTGGTGTGAGCCGTAAACGGATGCTTGGAACCGTCGGAAGCAACGTCAAACATGTGATCGGCGTTGCCGTGATCGGCGGTAATCAGCGCAAAGCCGCCCTTAGCGAGAATCGCCGGGACAACCTTGGACAGGGCATCGTCAACAGCCTCGACGGCCTTAACGGCGGCGTCGAAGACACCGGTGTGACCAACCATGTCGCAGTTCGCGAAGTTCACAATGTAGAAATCAGCGCGACCCTCGTTGATGGCGGCGACGAGCTTCTCGGTCACCTCGGGAGCGCTCATCTCGGGCTGCAGATCGTAGGTAGCGACCTTGGGGGAAGCGACGAGCACGCGCTCCTCGCCCTCCTTGGGCTCCTCGATGCCGCCGTTGAGGAAGAACGTCACGTGGGCGTACTTCTCGGTCTCGGCGGTGTGCAGCTGCTTCAGGCCGTTGGCGGCGATAACGTCGGCCAGGACGTTCTCGGGGAACGTCTTGGGGAAGGCGACCTCAACGTCAAACGTCGGATCGTACTCGGTCATCGTCACAAAGTGGGAGAGCTTGATCTGCTCGCGCTCAAAGCCGTCGAACTCCTTGTCCGTGAACACGCGGGTCATCTGACGGGCGCGGTCGGGACGGAAGTTGAAGAAGATGGCCGCGTCGCCCTCGTGGATACCCTCGTTGTGGGCAGCGAAGGGCTCGACGAACTCGTCGCCGCGCGGATCCTTCTCGTAGTAGGCCTTGATACCGGCAACGGGGTCGGTATCGGCATCGGATGCATTGACCATGACGTCGTAGGCACGCTGGATGCGCTCCCAACGGTTGTCGCGGTCCATGGCCCAATAGCGGCCCGAAACGGTGGCGACGCGAGCGTCGCAACCGGTCTCCTCGGAAATCTTAGCCAGGAAGGCGCAGAACTCGCTCATGTAGCCGGCGCCGGACTGCGGGTCAACGTCGCGGCCATCCATGAAGGCGTGGACGCGAACGGTCTTGACGCCGTGCTCGGCAGCCATCTTGACCAGAGCCTCGACGTGGTTCATATGAGAATGAACACCGCCAGGGCTCATAAGGCCCATGAGGTGGAGAGTCTTGCCGTCAGCCTTGACATCGTCCATAGCCTTGACGAAGACCTCGTTCTTGGCGATGGAGCCGTCCTTGATGGCGTTGTTGATGCGCGAAAGCTCCTGGAACACGATGCGGCCGGCACCGATGTTGAGGTGACCCACCTCGGAGTTGCCCATCTGACCGTCGGGAAGGCCCACGTCCTCGCCCGAAGCACCGAGCGTGGTGTGAGGATACTTCTCGTACAGGCTATCAAGGAAGGGCGTCTTGGCAGCGGCGACGGCGTTCTCGCCATCGGCCGGAGCAAGGCCGCAGCCATCCATGATGATCAGGAGTGCAGGAAGATGACGCTGTGCCATATGTCCTACTCGCCTGCCTTGACGACCATAGAGGCGAAGTCGGCAGCCTTGAGGGAAGCGCCGCCCACGAGGGCGCCGTCAACGTCGGGCTTGGCGACGAGCTCGGCGATGTTGCCGGGCTTGGCAGAACCACCATAGAGAACGCGGATGCCGTTAGCGAGCTCCTCGCCGAACATCTCCTTGAGGGTCTCACGGATAGCGCCGCAGACCTCCTGAGCGTCCTCGGCGGTAGCGGTCTTGCCGGTGCCGATGGCCCAGATGGGCTCGTAGGCGACGACGACCTGCTTGGGGCAGGTGATCTCAAGACCAGCAAGGCCAGCCTTGACCTGGTTCACGACGTGCTCGACATAGGTGCCAGCCTCGCGGACCTCGAGGGACTCGCCGCAGCAGAAGACGGGAACAAGACCGGCGGCAACGAGAGCCTTGGCCTTCTTGTTCTGATCCTCGTCGGTCTCGTGGAAGTAATCACGACGCTCGGAGTGACCGATGATGCAGTAGGTGCAGCCAGCGGACTTGAGCATGTCGCAAGAGGACTCACCGGTGAAGGCACCCTTGGCCTCCCAGTACACGTTCTGTGCACCGAGGGCGATGGGGGCAGCCTGAATGCGGTCATGAACCGTGGTGATGTCGATGGTCGGAGGGCAGACGAGCACCTCGACGCCAGCCGGAACCTCGGGCAGAGCCTGAGCCAGCTCGTCGGCGAGCTTGGCGGCCTCGGCGACGTCGTTGTTCATCTTCCAGTTACCAGCGATAAGAAGGGTGCGATTAGGCATCGAGAAGCGCCTCCACTCCGGGCAGGGCCTTACCCTCGACGAGCTCCATGGAAGCGCCACCACCGGTGGAGATCCAGCTCATCTTGTCGGCCAGGTTGAACTTGTTGACAGCTGCGACGGAGTCGCCACCGCCGATGATCGAGGTGCAGTCGGCCTCGGCGACAGCCTCGGCGATAGCCTGGGTGCCGTGAGCGAAGTTGTCGAACTCGAAGACGCCCATGGGGCCATTCCAGAACACGGTCTTAGCGCCCTTGACAGCCTCGGCGTAAAGCTCCTCGGTCTTGGGGCCGATGTCCATGCCCTCACGATCGTCGGGGATAGCGTCGGAAGCGACAACCTCGGGGACAGCGTCCTCGCCAAAGTGATCGGCAACGCGGTTGTCGATGGGGAGCAGGATCTTGACGCCCTTCTCCTCGGCCTTCTTGAGCATCTCGCCGGCGCGCTCGACCCAGTCCTCTTCCTTGAGGGACTGACCAACGGACAGGCCCTGAGCCAGGAAGAAGGTGTAGGCCATGCCGCCACCGATGATCAGGGTGTCAGCGGAGTCGATGAGATGATCGAGAACGCCGATCTTGGAGGAAACCTTGGAACCGCCGACGATGGCGACGAAGGGGCGCTCGGGCTCGGCGAAGATGCCGGTCAGCGTGTCGACCTCCTTCTCGAGCAGGAAGCCAGCGACTGCGGGCAGGTAAGCGGCGGGGCCCACGACGGAACCCTGGGCGCGGTGAGCGGTGCCGAAGGCATCGAGGACGAAGACGTCACCATAGGAAGCGAGCTTCTTGGCGATCTCGGGATCGTTCTTCTTCTCACGCTTGTCGAAGCGGACGTTCTCGAGAACGAGAACCTTGCCCGGCTCGACGGCAGCGACAGCCTCGGCAGCCTTCTCGCCGTAGGTGTCGGCGACAAAGGCAACGTCGAGACCAGAGAGCTCGGCGAGCTTCTTAGCGACGGGCTCGAGGGACAGCTCGGGCTGGAAGCCGGTGCCATCGGGACGGCCGAGGTGGCTCATGAGGATGACGCGAGCGTTGTGCTCAACGAGATAGTTGATGGTGGGCAGGGCAGCCTTGATACGGGTGGTGTCGCCAACGACGCCATCCTTGATAGGCACGTTGAAGTCAACGCGGACGAGAACGCGCTTGCCGTCGACATCGATGTCGCGGACGGTCTTCTTGGTAAAGGCCATGTTTGCTTCTACCTTTCGTACGTGTCTGCCTCCCATTACGGCAGACGATTTCCTATAAAAAGGGCGCGACCCTAGGGTGTAAGCCCTATAAGGCCGCGCCCTTCTTTAGACGCTCAACGAGCTATTCGCTAAAAGCTAAATTAAGCAACGAACTTCTCGAAGTACTTGATGGTGCGGACCATCTGAGAGGTGTAAGAGTTCTCGTTGTCGTACCAAGAGGTGACCTGAACGAGGGTCTGGCCGTTGCCGAGGTCAGAGCACATGGTCTGAGTGGCGTCGAAGATGGAGCCGTGGGTCTCGCCGATGATGTCGGTGGAGACGATGTCGTCCTCGTTGTAACCGAAGGTCTCGGAGATGGTGGCAGCGTAGGCCTTCATAGCAGCGTTGACCTCTTCGACGGTGACCTTCTTGTCAACGACAGCGTAGAGGTTGGTGATGGAGCCGGTCGGCGTCGGGACGCGCTGGGCGGCACCGATGAGCTTGCCGTTGAGCTCGGGGAGAACCAGGCCGATAGCCTTGGCGGCACCGGTGGTGTTGGGGACGATGTTAACGGCGCAGGCGCGGCTACGACGCTTGTTGCCCTTGCGCTGCGGGCCGTCGAGCGGCATCTGGTCGCCGGTCCAGGCGTGAATGGTGGTCATGATGCCGGACACGATGGGAGCGAAGTCGTTCAGACCCTTGGCCATCGGGGCGAGGCAGTTGGTGGTGCAGGAAGCAGCGGAGATGATGTTGTCCTCAGCGGTCAGCGTCTCGTGGTTGACGTTGTACACGATGGTGGGCAGATCGCTGCCGGCCGGAGCGGAGATGACGACCTTCTTGGCGCCAGCGTTGATGTGGGCCTGAGCCTTAGCCTTGCTGGTGTAGAAGCCGGTGCACTCGAGAACGACGTCGACGTCGAGGTCGCCCCAAGGCAGGTTGTTGGCGTCGGCCTCCTTGTAGATCTTGATCTCCTTGCCGTCAACGGTGATGGAATCCTCGCCAGCAACGACCTCGTGATCGCGAGCGTAGTTGCCCTGCGTGGAGTCGTACTTCAGCAGGTAAGCGAGCATATCGGGAGAGGTGAGGTCGTTGATAGCGACGATCTCGGAGCCCTCATGACCGAACATCTGACGGAAAGCCAGACGACCGATGCGACCGAAGCCGTTAATAGCAACCTTTACTGCCATTGTGTCTCCTTTCGTAAGGCCCCCGCAAGCTACAGCGCCCGCCGTTGAGGCCCACAAACTAACCACTCGCCTAATATACCTTTTTTTTGACTTGAATTTCACGAGAATAGTCGAAATTGAAAATCAAATTTACGTTAAAACGTTTTAAAGAATAAAATAGCAGCTAAATCCGTATATAAGTCGATACTTTAAACTACCGGTTTGCTTCAATGAGCTTTTCAAGCCTCAAAACTCGATGGTAGAGGGCCGACTTCGACAAGGGAGGGTCAGCCATCTCCCCTAAATCACGCAGCGACAGATCGGGATAGCGCTCGCGCAGGTCGCAAAAGACCGCCAAGGCATCCGGAAGCGCATCGCGAAGGCCGCGCTGCTCGAGCTCATCGATAAGCGCAAGCTGATGTTGGGCAGCACCGGCGCTTCTGGTCTGGTTGGCGAGCTCGGCGTTCACGCGACGGTTCACATCGTTCTTAACCAACTTGACCGCGCGCGCCTCCTCAATCTCGGCAACGCTGCGCTTGGCACCAATCAGCTTTAATAGATGCTCGATTTCCTCGGCGCTCTTAATGTACACGGCATATGACCCCCGCCGTGCATTAACACGAGCATGGACCCCAATCTGCCCCAACAGGTCGCAAAGCCCCTTAGCATATTGCTCGCCCTGCACCGCGATCTCCAAATGAAAATCGCCGCGTGGATCGGCCACGAAGCCGCCCGCGATGAGCGCGCCGCGGATGTAGGCAAGCCTGCAGCAGGGACGGGCAACGATGTGTCGGGGAACACCAGCAACGAGCCCTCCCCTGCGGTCTAGAATGCCCAGCAGCACCAGAGCCTTGTCCAGGTCGGGTTGATCGGGCAGGGTAATGAGATAGTTACGGACCTTATGCAAGACCGATTTACGAACGGTGAATTCCGTTTTGAGCTTAAGAATGCGATGCGTCAGCGTGATCATCGTGCGCGCGACGGCTCCCGTCTCGGTCGCGACCGTCAAACGATACCGCCCGGAGCCGGCCAACGAAAGCGTACCGCTCACACGCGTCAGGGCGGCAAGCGTCGACAAATCGCAGTATTCACATTCGGGTT
This sequence comes from Collinsella sp. AM15-2, assembly GCF_003471985.1. Taxonomy (NCBI): domain Bacteria; kingdom Bacillati; phylum Actinomycetota; class Coriobacteriia; order Coriobacteriales; family Coriobacteriaceae; genus Collinsella; species Collinsella sp. AM15-2. The sequence goes on from NZ_QRKO01000001.1 coordinate 122,929, forward strand.
CGCAGCGCGCAAGCTCGTCACGCACCTCGGCGGTAAACGACATGCAGGCCTATGCTTTCGTGTTGGCGCGCGACAAGTCGCGATGGGAAATGCTCACGTGATACTGGGCGCCTTCCAAATAACGTGCCGTGGCCTCGGCAATGGCAACGCTGCGGTGCTGACCGCCCGTGCAACCGATGGCAATAGAAAGCTGCGGCTTGCCCTCTGCGATATAACCGGGCATGACCGTATCGAGCAGCTGCGTCCAGGCCTTCCAGAACTCCTGCGTCTTGGGATGGTCCAGAACAAAGTCGGAGACTTTCTTATCGAGACCGGTCATGGTACGCATCTCGGGATCGTAAAACGGATTGGGCAGGAAGCGAACGTCGATCATAATGTCCGCCTCGACGGGCATACCGTGCTTAAAGCCAAACGAGAACACGTGAACGTCCATGAGCTGCTGGTCGGACAACTCGGAGAACGCCATGCGCAATTTGTTGCGCAGGGCAGAGGTGCGCAGGCGGCTCGTGTCGATAATCATATCGGCTCGATCGCGCACGCCCTGCAGCTGAAGGCGCTCGCGCTGAATGGCATCGGCCGTAGTCTCCCCCGGCTTGGCAATGGGATGACGGCGGCGATTTTCGCTGTAGCGACGAATCAGCACCTCGTCAGAAGCCTCCAGGAACACGATGTCGCAGCTCATCTCGCGCTCTTCGAGCGCGGCGACCGCATCGAGCAACTCGTCAAACAGTCCCTGGCTACGCAAATCGCAGGTGACGGCGAGATGCCTGCCCACGCCCGTATTGATGCCGACGAGCTCGGCAAGCTGGGCGATGAGACGCGGAGGTAGGTTATCAATGCAAAAATAGCCCATGTCCTCGAACACGTGCATGGCCTGTGTGCGGCCCGATCCGGACATTCCGGTGATGATGACGATATCGGGGATGCGCTCCGAGCGCTCCGCCGCATCCATGGCATCTCCCTTTTGCATGTGCTGCCTCCCGAAAACAAGCGCGGGACCCAGCAACCCGGATCCCGCGCGGTCAATTGCCTTTATTGAGTATACCGCCCCGAGCGGATACGAGGCCTGTCTTACGCCTCAAGCGCAGCCTTGAACCAACTTGTAATACTCGTGGGGTGCGTGATGGCGGTGCCGACGACAACGGCCCAGGCGCCAGCATCGATCGCGGCGCGAGCCTCCTCGGGCGTATGCACGCGACCCTCGCAAATGATGGGAAGGCCGGGGAATTCCTCGGTCGCCTGACGCAGGAGCGGCAGGTCGGGGCCATCGGCCATGGTGCAGTCGATGGCGGCGACACCGTGAGAGAGCGTGGTAGATACCAGGTCGAAGCCCATATCAACCGCACGGCGAATGTCCTCGATGGTGGCACAATCCGCCATCAGGAGCACACCCTCCTCGTGCAGCGGACGGAAGGTATCCTCGACCGTCTTGCCATCGGGGCGCGGACGATCGGTGGCGTCGATCGCCACGATATCGGCACCAGCAGCAACGCAGGCGCGGGCGTGACGCAGCGTCGGCGTGATGTAAACGCCCTCGTGTCCATCCTTCCATAGGCCAATAACAGGAACCTCACAGCGACCCTTAATGGCGGCAATGTCGGCAAGGCCCTGGCAGCGAATGGCGGCGGCGCCGCCGAGTTCGCAAGCGCGAGACATTTGAGCCATGGTCTCGGGCGTACGAAGCGGCTCGCCCATATACGCCTGAACGCTCACGACGAGCTTACCCTTCAGGGATTGAATCAAAGGATCGACGGTCATAAGGCTGCAACCTTTCTCAGAACAGCCTCCCGAGGCGTGTTGTCTCGGGAGGCTCCTACAGCAGATACGTTTACTTTAACGAAGCGAGAAGATGCTCGGCGGCACCGATGAGCGGAGCATCGCCCTCCAGAGACCCGATGAGAATCGGCGTGTCCTGAAGCGGATCGAGCGCCTGGCTGGCATAGCCCTCGTGCACCGAATCCTTCCACGTCTGCGAACGCCAATCGGGACCCTGATGAATTACGCCGCCCGAAAGCACGATGACCTCTGGATCCAGAATATTGGCAAGCGAGCCCAAGCTGGCGCCCAGCGCAAAGCCGGCGTCATGGATGACCTCGGTCGCCTTTGCGTCGCCAGCACGACACAGGTCGTTCACGTCGCGACCGACCGAAGGACGGCTGGGGTCAACTCGACCGAAGCGTTCGTCGTACATACGGCCAATCGAGGTGCCCGAAGCAACAGACTCAAGATGGCCGGAACGCCCGCAGGCGCAGGGAATGCCGGCGGCAGCCGAGCACTCGATGTGGCCCATATGACCGGCAGCACCATGGAAGCCCTGCATCACGCGGCCGTTCTCGACATATGCGCCACCGATGCCCGTACCGATTCCCAGGCACAAGACGGAGAACTTGCCCTTGCCGACGCCCCAGTGGGCCTCGCCCAGAGCATGAGCCTGCACGTCGCCCACAACGGCAACGGGAAGACCAAGGTCCTCGCGCAGACGCGGCCCCAACTGAACGCCGGACCAGCCGGGCATGATCTCATTGGCATAAGCAATGGTGCCCGTCTTGGGATCGACGACGCCTGCGGCACCGATACCGACACCGAGAACCTCGACATCGGGATTCGCCTCAAGAGCGGCCTTGATAGACGCCTCGATACGCTGGAAGACGGCCTCGCCGCCCTCCTGGGCCTCGGTAGGAACCTCGGCCTCAAAAACGGGATGGGGCACACTACCGTCAGCCGGGTACTCCATGATGGCAGTCGCAATTTTAGTTCCGCCGATATCGACAGAGCAGACGTACTTGTTCTCCATGTCGTTCTCCTTCGGAGATAAAAACAACTACAGGAAATGCGCCGTCAGGCTAGCCGTCACAGCGCAGTAAAGGTTTTCCAGGTGTCCGAGATCGCCGAGAAACCGTGTGGCCATTGACCTAATGGCTCATGGCCACACGGTTGAACGGCGAGGTCGGGTGCCTGGGAAGCTTTACAGGAGACCGTTGTCCTGAAGGACCTTCCTAATCGCCTCGACGTTCTCGCCGGTCATGGCCTTCACCGGGCGCGGCATGGTCGGGCTGTCGAAGATGCCCATGAGGTTCATAGCGGTCTTGAAGGCGCCGACGCCACCGGCATAGCCCTGGACGCCCGAGGTGACGTCCCAGATGTGCGAAATCTCATTGAGGCGATCCTGCTCGGCCTTGACGGTAGCCCAGTCGCCGGCCTGAGCGGCCTTCCACTGGCGCACGTAGCCCTCGGGCTCAACGTTGGCAAGGCCCGGGACAGAACCGTCGGCGCCACCGAGGTAAGCGCCGTCGACAACAACCTCGTGACCGGTGAGGATGCTCATCGGATGGCCGTTCTTCTCGTTCTCCTGAACGAGATAGCGGAACGAGATGTCATCACCCGAGGAATCCTTGACGCCAGCAAGGACGCCCTCGGCGCCGAGCTTGGCAAGGAGCTTCCAGGGGAGCTTGGTGTGAACGCAGACGGGAATGTCATAGGCAAAGATGGGCAGGTCGAGCTCCTCGTGCAGGATGCGGAAGTGCTCCTCGACCTCGGTCATGCCCTGCAGGGCATAGAACGGGCAGGTGGCGACAAGCGCATCGGCGCCCAGCTCCTGAGCGACCTTACCGTGCTCGATCATGCGCTCGGTCTCGGTATCGATGATGCCGACCAGGACGGGCACGCGGTGGTCGACGATACGAACGGCCTCGGCGATGATCTGGCGACGACGCTCATCGGTGGAGAAAACGACCTCGCCCGAAGAGCCCAGGAAGAACAGGCCATCGACGCCGGCATCGATCATGCGGTTGATGCTGCGCTCAAAGGAGGCAACGTCGAGCTGGTGGTCTTCGGTATCGGGAACAACGACGGGAGGGATAACGCCGGTGAATTTCTGAGTTGCCACAAGAATCTCCTTAGTTGTCTGGCGGGCGGCCCTATGCCACCCACTCTTGTTGGCAGTGTCCAGGCCGTCTAGGCCAAAGAACACGGGTAGAACGTTTGGTTAAAAAAGTCGATGACTTCGTTTTCGAACGCGTTGATGCGCTCATGAGCGTATTTGGCATAGATGATATGCCTCCGGTCACACTCAAGACCGTTGAATACGGCAAACTGGCCCTTGGGATCACTCACGGCATCCATGAGCGATGTGCCCATGAGCACCGATCCACGCACCCGAGACGACAACGCCTCGAGGCCACCGGGAATTGGATTGGCAACCGCCGTGCAGGCGAGGCCCCGCTCGTCCAGAGCAGAAACCGCCAGCGCGACTCCGCCGCCAAGGCCCTCGCCCCATGCAAAGATGCGGTCGGGGTCCACGCCATCAAGATTGCGCGCCACCTTCGCCATCGCGCAACCCCAACGGACGCGCTTGACAAAAGCAGGAGAGGCAATCCCCTGCTGCAGCTCGCTGGATCCAATCGCCTCATCGTCCAGCGCAAGCACGGCATATCCCATGGCCGCAAACCTCGTCATGTGATGCCATCCCCGCACGGGTCGGTCGATGTCGTGAAACATCAGACATAGCGGCACAAGCTCGGATGCTCGGGCGCGACCGGCAGGCTCGATCAAACGTGCGTGGACCACATCGCCACCAAGCTCAAAGGAAACCTCGGAGTAGCGGGCATACGGATTGGCGAAATCGATCGCCGTAATACTCGGCCCGCAAACCTCAAGGTCCGAAGCGGCTATCTCTAATTCGGAAACATCCGCAGAAGCATCACCGCGCCAATCCCGGAAATCAGCGAGCCTTGACGAGACCGTTCCGGGAATCCCCACAAGGTCGGAGACAATCAGCTCATTGACATTGCTCTCGCACTTAGACATGAGCCTCCCCTCCCTTGCAGAAAAACGGAATGATCAGATCGTCAAAATCCTGAATCTCCTCGTGGCCAAAGCCTTCAAAGAACTCATGACGCTTTTCACAGGTCAGGTTGTTATAGACCGCAAACTGCGTCGCTGGCGGACAGACGGAATCGGCTGTGCCGGTGCCAAACAGCACGGGGCATTTGACCATAGGGGCAAAGTTCTTGGAATCGAAGTACGCCAGCTTGGCATAGGCTTCGTCGATACGAGTCGAGTCCTCGTCAAACCAGCGAGACCAATAGCGCAGGCCCTCGTAGGCAATGTCATCGGCATCCAAATCCCAGACCAGGCGGAAATCCGACAGGAAGGGATAGAGGATGGCGGCGCGATTGATAAGCTCGCTGTTAAGTGCACAGGTCGCAATGCCCAAACCGCCGCCCTGCGACGCGCCGTTCACAAACACACGGGTAAGATCGATGCCCTCGAGCTCGCGAACGATGCGGCACAGGATGCGAATATCTTGGTGCAAGCGGACATAGTAGAGGTTGGCCGGATCGCCGTCGATACCGGCGACGATATGGCCCGCGACCGTTGTGCCCTCAAATCCACCAATGTCCTCGGAGGGACCTCCTTGGCCGGGGCAGTCGAGGGCGATGAGTGCCATGCCCATGCCCGCAAACGACGCCTGCTCAAACCAGCTGCGGCTTGCACCCGGATACCCATGGAACTGAAGTACCAATGGCACGGGCTCGTCCGAGACGGGTTTAAGGTACTTGGCATGCAGGCGAGCGCCACACATGCCGGTATACCAGAGGTCGAAAAGCTGGCAGGTCACGGCATCGGTGACCGATGCCGTCTCGATCGCATAGTCAAGCCCGACGGCGTCGGCCTCGGCCATGCGGTCCTTCCAAAAGAGATCGAAATCTGATGGACGGGGCATGGCGCCCCGATACCCACCAAATTGCTGTTGTAGCTCCTGAGCACTTGGCATGGCTCGTGAACCCAACCTTTCGAAATCGCAACGGAGGTGCGCCCGGCAAGGGAACCGGGCGCACGGGAGGGAAAGCGAGGCTACTCGCCGAGCTTGGGATGCAGCAGCGACGGCGCAGCACCGAGCAGCATCTTGGTGTAGGGGTCCTGAGGGTGCTGGAAGACCTGCTTGGCCTCGCCCTGCTCGACGATCTTGCCGCCATTCATAACGATGATGTCGTCAGAGATATAGCGGACCGTCTGGATGTCATGGCTGATGAACACCATGGCCAGGCCGAGCTCCTTCTTAAGGTCGGTCAGCAGGTTCAGAATCTGCGCGCGGACCGAAACGTCCAGAGCCGAGGTGGGCTCGTCGGCAATGATGGCATCGGGGTTCAGCGACAGGGCACGGGCAATTGCGACGCGCTGGCGCTGGCCGCCCGAAAGCTGGCCGGGAAGAACCTCGGCGGCGGAGCTGGGCAGACCGGTGAGCTCCAAGAGCTCCTTGACGCGCTTCTCCTGCTCGGCCTCAGTACCCAGGTTGTGGACGCGCATGGGATCGAGCAGTTGCTCGCGAACGACCATGCGGGGGTTGAGTGCCGTGGCCGGGTTCTGGAACACGACCGAGATGACGCGACCCATGTGGCGACGGTCCTCGGCGGTACGTTTGGTAACGTCCTTGCCCTTAAAGTAGACCTTGCCGCTCGTGGGGGCCTGCAGGCCGCACATGACGTTGGCGGTGGTGGACTTACCGCAACCGGACTCGCCGACGATGCCGATCGTCTGACCGGGCATGAGCCTAATCGTTACACCCTGGACGGCGTGAACCAGGTTAGGGTGCAGAATCGAGCCGGTACGGGTCCTAAAGGTGACGTGGACGTCATCAAGGAAGATGATCGGCTCGACGCCGTTGACTGCGGTCTCGCTCATCTACATCACCTCCGCGTGAGGGGTCAAACCATTTGCCTTGAGCACCTCGTCGGGGAGCTCGGAATAGAAGTGCTCGGTGCCGGGCACGCGCTTGAAGACCGGACGGGTGTCCAGGCCAATACGCGGATGGCTCGAGCGGGGCGCGAAGCGATCGCCCTTGGGGAAATCGCGCGGGCTCGGAACGGCGCCGGGCACCTGGTGCAGGCGGCCCGAACCGCTCTCGATGGACAGGACGGAACCCAGAAGACCGCGGGTGTACTCGTGGATCGGGTTGGTGAGCAGCTCCTTGGTGGGCGCCTGCTCGATAACCTGACCGGCGTACATCACCGTGATGTTATGGGCGACCTCGGCGACCAGAGCCAGGTCATGCGAGACGAAGATCATGGCAAAGCCGAGCTTGGCCTGAAGATCGTTGAGCAGCTTAATGACCTGCTTCTGGACGGTAACGTCCAGAGCGGTCGTGGGCTCGTCGCAGATAACCAGCTTGGGGTCGCGGGTAAGGGCCATAGCGATCAGGACGCGCTGACGCTGGCCGCCGGAAAGCTCGTGCGGATAGCTCTCGAGCGTACGCTTGGGATCGAGGCCGACGAGCTCCAGGAGCTCCTCGGCGCTGCGGGTGCCGCCGCGCTTGGTGAGCTGCTTCATCTGAGCGGAGATGAGCATCGAGGGGTTGAGCGAGGACAGGGCGTCCTGATAGACCATGGCGATATCGGTACCGCGCAGGCCGAACCACTCCTTCTTGCTCATCTTGAGCAGGTCACGGCCCTCCCAGAGAACCTCGCCGGAAAGGTGCTCATCGTCGTCGGTCAGGCCCATGATGGCCAGCGTGGTGATGGACTTACCGCAACCGGACTCGCCCACCAGGCCCATGGTCTGACCAGGACGGACGTCAAAGTTGACATGGTCGACGACGTTGATATCACCGTGATGCTCAAACTGAATGCAGAAGTCACGGACCGAGAGAATCGGTTCGACAGACTCGTCGGGCACATGGCGATCGTCACGCTTGAGCTCGACATCGCGCAGGGCGCCAAGGCGAGCGGAGAGGGACTGGGCCTGCTCCTTGTAGGCGCGAACGGGGTCGGAGACCAGCAGGTCGGCCTCGCGACGCTTGGAGGAATCGGTCGGATCCAGGGCGGCGGAGGGAGCAGCGGCCATTGCGTCGGTAATGCCCTCGGAGAGGATGTTGAGCGCCAGGCAGGTGATCATGATGGCCAGGCCCGGGAACAACGCCTGCCACCAACGGCCGGCGAGCACGCCGCCGCGGGCGTCGGCGAGGATGTTGCCCCAGGTAGCGGTGGGCTCCTGGATACCAGCGCCGATGAAGGTCAGCGAAGCCTCGAAGATGATGGCGTCGGCGACTAGGGTAACGGTGAAGACCATGATCGGGGCGATGCAGTTACGCAGAACATGCTTGATTAAAATCCACGGAGCCTTGGCGCCGGAAACGATGACCGCGCGGACATAGTCCTCGCCGTACTCGGACACGATGTTGGCGCGCACGATACGGGCAATCTGCGGAGTGTACATAAAGCCGATGGCGAAGATGATCGACGGCACGGAGTTGCCCAGGATGGAGACGAAGACGGCCGCGAGGGCGATGCCCGGGATGGACATGATGATGTCCAAGATACGCATGATCGTCTCGGAGATGGCCTTGCGCGAAACCGCTGCAAGGGCGCCCACGACCGAGCCGCAGACCAGAGCCATGGCAGTGGCGCCAAAGCCGATAATCAGCGAGTAACGACCACCGTAGAGCATACGCGACAGAATATCGCGACCCTTATCGTCGGTACCGAAGATAAATCCGTTACCGGGAGCCTGGCGAGCCGTAAAGATCTCGACCGGGCTATAGGGGGCAAGAAGGGGCGCCAGAATCGCAGTCAGGGCGACCAGCACCAGCACGACGGCGGCAATCTTAGAAGACAGCGTCATCTTCTTCCAGCCACCGAGCTTGAGCCCCTTGGAGGCAGCCTTCTCGAGCTGCTCGGTTTGCTTCTCTCGAATCTTTACCATAATCTACACCGTCCTGATGCGCGGGTTGATGAGCAGGTAGAGCATGTCAACCACGATGTTGATGATGATGAAGGCAAGAGCAACGACGATAACGACGCCCTGAACCAGGTTCGCCTCGTTGCCCTGAACGCCCTGCAGAATCGCGGTGCCCATGCCGGGGAGGTTGAAGATAACCTCGATGACGACGGCGCCGCCCATGAGGTAACCGATCTTAAGACCGAGGGTGGTGACCGGGGTGATCAGCGCATTGCGAAGAACATTGATACCGACGACGACCTTCTCGGGAACGCCGGCACCGCGAGCCATACGGACATAGTCCTTGTCGAGCTCCTCGACCATGGCGGTACGCACGATACGAGTCATCTGGCCCGTCAGCGGAAATGCCAAGGCGATGGCGGGCATAATCATGCGGCCCAGATAACCAGCCGGATTCGTGGTGAAGTGAGGCAGAGCACCCGATGCCGGGAGCACCTTAAGGTAGGAAGAGAACAGCAGGATCAACAGAACGGCAAGCCAGAACGACGGGGTTGCCAAGCCGGCGATGGAAAAGACGCGGATCACTTGGTCCGGCCATTTGTCGCGATACAGTGCCGCGATGACGCCGAGTAAAAACGAAACGACCGCACCGATGGCAAGGCCGATGAAGGTCAGCTGCATCGTGACGGGCAGGGCCGTGGAGATGCGCTTGGCAACGGAGTTGCGAGCAGCACCATAGGTGCCCATGTCGCCATGGATCAAATCGCCCATATAGCGCACGTAGCGCACGGGCCAGGGGTCGTCCAGACCATACTTCTCATGGTACTCGGCAACCGCCTCGGGCGAGGCACCGTCACCCAACGCCGTGTAGGCGGGGTCGGTCTTGGAGAACGACATAAGGAAGAACACCAGGACGGTGACGCCCAATGCCATAATCGGCAGCGCCACAAGACGCCTTCCAATCAAACGTAGCAAGTTGTTCACGTTCTCTCCCCTTTCTTTTGTCGGTAGGACCAACTGGTATATGAGTACGGATACTCATTACAAGACCCGAGCGACATCGTTGCCGCCCGGGTCTTTGTTTCAACTATGAGGATACGGTCCCAACGACCGACATCCTGCATACAGACTCAAGCGAGTCTTACGCCTTGACGGTCGCAACGCCCCTGAAGGACATGCTCGTCGTACCGATGCCCTTGAAGCCATCGAGGGCCTCTCCGTTGGGCGCAGTGGACGGATCGTCCCAGGAAGCGGAGACGGTCTTGACGTGGACAACGGGGTACAGAACGGCATTGTCGGCAATGATGTCGAAGCACTCGTTCCACTTCTTCTGCTGCTCGTCGCCCTCGGCGGCAAGAGCCTCGTCCATGAGACCGTGGAGCTTCTGCCACTCAGCGGACTCCTTCCACGGGCAACGGGTCTGCATCCAGACGTTGTCGCCGTACCACCAGTTGAGCAGCAGGTCGGGGTCGGCACCGAAGCAGGAAGGATCGCCAGGGGCAAGGAGGATATCGTAGGCCTCGCCGCCGTCGATGGCAGCGTAGGTGGCCGGCGAGGTATCGGTCTGGATGGTCACATCGAAGCCGAGGGCGTCGAGGTCGTTCTTGACCTGGGCGGCCATGCCCTTAATCTGCTCGTTGTCGGTGGTGCGCAGGGTGATGGCACCCGGGGTGATGCCAGACTCCTCGATGAGCTTCTTAGCCTTCTTGGCGTCGGTCTTGTACACCGTGGAAGCCTCATGATAGTTGGTGAAGCTCTTGGGCAGGTAGCAGCTGGCAGCGGTGGCAAGGCCGGCGAAGGTGTTGCTGACCATCTTCTCGGTGTCGAGCGCATACATGACAGCCTGACGGACCTTGACGTTGTTCCAAGGCTCCTTGGCGACGTTGAACATGATGAAGCGGGTGCCGAAACCCTGAACGTTATCGATCTTGCAGCCGGCGCTCTCGAGCTGGTCGACGGCGTCAGCGGTAACGAGCTCCATAACGAGCGTGGAGCCCTCCTGCTGAGCGGTAACGCGAGCGGTGGGGTCGGTCAGGATGCTGTACTGGATCTTCTTATCCTCGGCAGCATACTCACCGTTGTACTCGGGGTTGGGAACCAGGGTGATCTCGGTATCGGAGATAGAGTCGTACATCCAGGGGCCGGAGCCGATCGGCTGCTTGGCGCGATCCTCCTCGGTCTGGGTGGCCGGGGTAACGCGGACGATGGCCAGACGATCCTTGAGCAGGGAGAAGTTGGGGACCTTGGTCTTGACCGTCACGGTGCTGGCGTCCTTGGCCTCGATGGACTCGAAGGGCTGGAAGAACGGAGCATAGGTAGCGGAAGCGGCGCAAGCGGTGTAGGAGGCAACGACATCGTCAGCGGTGACCTCGGTGCCATCGGAAAACTTGGCGCCCTTGCGGATGGTGACCTCGAAAGTGGTGTCGTCCACAGACTTGGGATCGTCGGTGGCGAGCTCGTTGAAGGTGCTGTAGTCGTGGTAATCGATGCCGTAGAGGCCCTCGACGACGTGCCAGTTAGCACCCAGGCCCACAGCGGAGCCGGTGCTGGCGGGATCGAAGCTGGACGGAGCGTAAGCGGAACCAGCGGTGATCACGCCGCCGCCACGGTTGGCGGAATCGGTGGAACCGGAAGCGGAACCCTCGTCGTTGGAGCTGCCACCGCAGCCGGTGAGACCAAGCCCTGCGACAGCAGCGACGCTGCCGGTGAGGCCGAGGAACGAACGCCTGGACATACCCTTGTTGATGATGGCCATGTCTTCTCCTATCAATAGAGAATCTTACCCGGGAGCACCTAGACGTGCCCCCGCGCAACTTGCGGACGATATATACCTTACCTACCGACGAACCCAACTGAGGTGCCGCGCTCGGCGACCGATACATACATACGCTTGAACGGTATTTACTACCGTTCACCGAATTCATTGACAAACGATTCGCCAGACAGTATGTATCGACGAGGTGAGATATCAGTCTTCGTCAACCCGCAGGATAGCAGGGTTGTTCACCATGGCTAGTCAAACGTTTTAGCGTTAGTTAAACCCGAAATCGGCTGGTAATCGCCGTGAAATAAATGATTGAAAATCACGCAATCATGTATATCAGTTGTTTAGAGGCGTGTTTAGTTTTCGGATTGCTTTGCCGCCGCCTCGGCGCGCTCGGCATTCCATGCAACGAGCGCCTCGTGAACCGCTTTGGCGACATCGGCAGGAATGCCTCGAACTTCCGCGATCTCTTGCTCGCTCGCCGCGCGCAAACGCTTCATCGAGCCAAAATGGCGCATAAGGGCACGTTTTCTGGTGGGTCCCACGCCTGGAACGTCATCGAGTACCGAAACCGTCATGGCTTTATCGCGCAATTCGCGATGGAACGTGATGGCAAAACGGTGCGATTCATCGCGCACCTGTTTAATTAGATAGAGCGACGCGGACCCGGTCGGCAGCACGACTGGAGTCTCGTCCCAAGGCACGAAAACCTCCTCATCGGCCTTTGCCAAGCCACAAACTGGTATATCGAGCCCAAGAGCCTCAAGTTGCTTGATCGCAGCGGTCAATTGCGGCTTACCGCCATCGACAACGAGCAAATCGGGGCGCGAGCCAAAGCGCTCGTCGGCCATACGCTCGGGAGCATAACGTCGTCCCAAAACCTCGGACATCGACACGAAGTCGTTTGCCTCGTCCAATTCGGCCTGAATTTTAAAACGACGATACTGACTCTTGTCGGCGCGCCCGTTGGTAAACACCACCATCGAGGCGACCGTGAAGGTGCCATGCAGTGTAGAGATATCGAAGCACTCGATACGCAACGGCGGCGATGGCAGCGCCAACGCACTTTCGAGCTCCAGGAGCGCTTGATTGGTGCGGTCGTCAGCGTACCCCGTTCGCATCATGTAGCGCATGAGAGCATGGCGCGCATTTTTGGATGCCATATCGAGCAGACGGTGCTTTTCGCCACGCTGCGGCCTATGGAGATGGCAGGAACGCTCACGCTTGCCCGCAAGCCACTCCCCCAGCGCCTCCGCATCCTCAAGCTCGACGGAAAGGTTGACCTCAGCTGGAATATCAGCCGTCTCGTCGTAATAGCGCTTAAGAAAGCCCGACTGGAGCTCTTCCTCGTCAACATCAAGACCCTTGTCGAGAATGAACTCGCAGGTGCGAACTGTTCGGCCCTCGCGAACGACGAAGACGCAAGCGGCGGAGATGGTCTCCTCGCGATAGAAACCGATGACATCTATATCGACACTGGAGGGAAAAACGACTTGCTGACGATCGTCCAGACCCCTGATGACCTCCAAACGACGTTTGACGCGTGCCGCGCGCTCAAAGTCGAGCGCCTCAGCGGCATCCGTCATCTCGGAGGTCAGCTCATCGACGACATCCTTGCGATGGCCCGACAAAAAGCGCTCGACACGCTTGACGTTCTTGGCATAGTCTGCCGGGGAAATCGCGCCGACACACGCACCCGGGCCGCGCCCGACATGGTAGTCAAAGCAGGGGCGCCCGTTTTGCGCGCAAATCATATTGACGATGTCTTCCTCGCCCTTGTGGGACTCGACGATACGGCGACAACGACGCCACTCCGCACAGGATGCGGAGCAGATGGGGATAACCTTGCGCAGCGTATCTATCGTCTCACGTGCCGCGCGGCTATCGGTATAAGGTCCAAAATAGCGCGTTCCCGGCTTATGACGCTCACGCGTGTATTTGATAGCGGGATACAGGTCGCCCTTTGTAATGGCGATAAAGGGGTAGCTCTTGTCATCCTTGAGGTCGACGTTAAAGTACGGATGGTACTGACCAATCAAATTGCGCTCGAGCACCAACGCCTCGTGCTCGGTCTCCACCACGATATAGTCAAAGCTCGCCACCAGCTGCATCATCAGCGGGATCTTCTGGCGCTCGTCCTGCAGCGTCACGTACTGACGCATACGGGCGCGCAGGTTTTTCGCCTTGCCCACGTAGATGACATCGCCCTTGGCGTCTTTCCAAAGGTAGCAGCCGGGCTGCGTGGGAACGCGCGAAACCTGCTCGGCAAGCGTTGGAATGTTGTCGTGACCGGCCACGCGCACCTACTTGCGACGAATCAGCGCCGAGACCTCGGGCATCTTAAGGACGACGGCAAGGCCAAAGGTAACAGCAAGCGAGACGACACCCGCAACGCAAACGTAGCCAAGAGTAATCAGAATCGAGCCGCCAAGTGCCCCGACAAAGTGCTCAAGCGCCCACATGACGCCGGCGCCTGCGGCAGCACCCAGGCCACCGAGCAAAAGGCCAAAGAAACCGCCATGCAGGATAGATTTAACCTGAAGACCACGCAGACGACGACGCAGCCACCACAGCGAGCAACCGACCAAGATCACGTAGTCGACGACATACGAAAGCGCGATTGCCGGCATACCGAAGCCCAGCACAACGCCAAACAGCAGAACCGAGCCGGCCTGGCCGATGGCGGAATACAGACAATAGCGGCTATAGGGCTTCATGTCGAGCAAGGCAGAGAAGCTCTTCTGCATCAGCACGACCACGCCGTAGAGCGGCAGGGAAAGTGCCAGGTAGATAAGGAACTCCGACACCAGCGCCACACCGGACTCATCGAACTTGCCAGCGCAGTAGATCATGTTGAGCGGACGCGCGAAGACAATCAGGTACAGCGCGAATGGAATCAGGAAGAACAGCATCTGGGCGACGCCACGCGAAATGCCCGTGCGGACGCTGTCGTAATCCTTCTCCTGTGCGTCGTGAGAGAGCTCGGTATAGAGCGCCGTCGAAAGCGAGGCGGCAATCAGCGCGTAGGGCAGCGTGTACCACAGGCGCGCATAGGCGATGACGGAAGGACCAGTCTCGGGCTGGACCACCAGCGCAGCAGCGTTGGTGATAGAAGTCGAGACAAACATGCACACCGTGGCGAGCAGCGTCGGGATACCGAGCGCAATCGTCTGGCGCAGTGCGGGGTCCTTAAAGTCGATATGGATATGGGGATGCACGCCGTGCTTGCCAAGCGCGGGGATCTGACATGCCATCTGAACAAAGACACCGAGGGTCGTACCGGCCGCAATCAAGATGATGCCGGCACGTTCGCCAAACTGTGCGGACACGGGCGCAAAGCCCATAAAGCTCGCAATGACGATCACATTGTTGAGGACCGGGGCAAACGTCGACCAGAAGTAGTCGCGGTGTGCGTTGAGGACGCCCGAAAACACCGAGCCCAAGCCATAAAACAGAATCTGGATGGCAAAGAAACGGAACATGAACGCAGCGGTATCCATGCTGCCGCCGTCACCCGAAAGGAACGATTGCGTCCAGATAAAGCCCGGGGCGAACACGGTCCCCAGCAACGAAATGCCACCCAGCACCAATAGCAGAATACCGAGCAGGTTGCCCACGTACTCGTTAGAGGCCTCGCGACCCTGCTCACGCCTCACGCCCATGTACACGGGCAAAAACGCCGTCACGAGCATGCCGCCCATCACGAGTTCGTAGAGCATATTGGGCAGGTTGTTGGCGACCTGATAGGAAGACGAGAGCAGCGACATGCCGATAGCGGCCGCCATTGCCCACGTGCGGATAAAACCGGTGACGCGAGACACGATGGTCAGGATGGTCATAAGCCCGGCGGAACGACCAACCGTGGAGTAGTCCGACGAGCCCATGTCGTCAGTGTCGTCTCGCGACGAAGAAGTTTCGGATGAGGGTGTCTGAGGCGCAGATTCTTTTGCAAAATGAGCTCCGCACTTCAATTCTTCCTGCGGCATCGCTCAGTCCTCTCTCGTAATTGGGGCGACCGTCGCCCCGCAAAATGCAATTAAATCATCAGGTGCAAGCTCGAGCTGATAACCACGCTTGCCTCCCGAAATAAAAATGGTATCCCAAAGGACACATGTCTCATCAATGAGCGTCCGGTAACGTTTTTTCATACCGACCGGACTGCAGCCGCCGCGAACGTAGCCAGTCGCCGCAAGCAAATCCTTCACATGCATCATGGCCAAGGACTTCTCCCCCGCGGCACGCGCAGCGGACTTTAGATCGAGCTCGTCGGCAACAGGGATGCAGCACACGACGTGGTCGTTGGACGGCGTCACGCAGACCAAGGTCTTAAATCCTTGACCGGGCTCCTCGCCAAGCTGCTCCGAAATCGCGACCCCCAGGCCCGCCGACTCATCACCATCGTCTTCGTACGTATGTAGAACATAGGAAATGTCGGCGCTTTCCAGCTCGCGCATCGCATTGGTTTTTGGCGTCTTTACAGCCCTTGCCATGACATATCCTTTCCCTCGCATTCGGACGCGAGGATTAAGTATATGTCCAATTCGGCTGCATACGTCACTTCGACACAGCAAGCGCCATCGAATCACAAGGAGTCGATGGCGCCCATAAACTGAATCGCCTATTTATTGAGCATCAAGTTGAGCCTGACGCTCCCGGTCACGCCTGAGCAACGGCGCCAAAAACTTGCCCGTATAACTCTGCGGACAGTCCGCAACCTGCTCCGGTGTGCCCGAAACCACGACGGTTCCGCCGCCGTTACCGCCCTCGGGGCCCATATCGATTAGGCGGTCGGCAACCTTGATGACATCAAGGTTGTGTTCAATCACCAGCACCGTGTTGCCCGCATCGACCAAGCGCTGCAGCACATCGAGCAGCTGGCGGACGTCCTCAAAATGAAGGCCGGTCGTCGGCTCGTCCAAAATATAGAACGTCTTGCCCGTCTGGCGTCGATGAAGCTCCTTGGCGAGCTTCACACGCTGCGCCTCGCCGCCCGAGAGCGTCGTGGCGGGCTGGCCCAGGCTCACGTAGCCCAAGCCTACATCGTACAGCGTCTGGAGCTTGCGCTTAATCTGCGGGATATTCCCAAAGAAGGCCAGCGCCTCGGTGACGCTCATGTCGAGCACGTCCGAGATGGTCTTGCCACGGTAGGTGACCTCAAGCGTCTCGCGGTTGTAGCGTTTACCGCCGCAGACCTCACAGGGGACATAGATATCGGGAAGGAAGTGCATCTCGATCTTGATCTGTCCGTCGCCCTTGCACGCCTCACAGCGCCCGCCACTCACATTAAAGGAGAAACGACCCGGCGAGTAGCCGCGCGCCTTCGACTCCGGCGTACTCGCAAACAGCGCGCGCAGATCATCCCACAGGCCAATGTACGTAGCAGGGTTGGAACGCGGCGTGCGGCCAATCGGCGACTGGTCGATATCGATAACCTTATCGATGCACTCGATGCCCTCGATTTTCTTATACGGGCCCACAGGACGCGTCGAACGATGAATGGCATTCGTAAGGGCAGGTGCGATGGTATCGGTAACCAGGGAGCTCTTACCCGATCCCGACACGCCGGTAACAACCGTAAGCGTACCAAACTCGATCTTGGCGGTAACGTTTTTGAGGTTGTTGGCGCGGGCGCCCGTGATCTTAAGGCAGCCGCGACCGGGCTTGCGACGTTCATCGGGAACCCGAATCATTCGCTTGCCGGTCAGGTAGGCACCCGTCATCGAATCGGGGCACGCCATGATATCGGCAGGCGTTCCCGCGGCGACCACGTGTCCGCCGTTCACGCCCGCGCCGGGGCCCATGTCGATCACATAGTCGGCAGCACGAATCGTATCCTCATCATGCTCGACGACGATGACGGTATTGCCGATATCGCGTAGGCGCTCAAGCGTCTTGATCAGGCGCTCGTTATCGCGCTGATGGAGGCCGATCGATGGCTCGTCCAAAATGTACAGGACACCCATGAGGCCGGCGCCGATCTGCGTTGCCAGGCGAATGCGCTGGGCCTCGCCTCCGGAAAGCGTCGCCGAGGCACGGTCGAGGGTCAGATAGTCGAGTCCGACATCGACCAGAAAGCGTAGGCGCTCCAGGATTTCCTTAACGATGCGCCCGCCGATAAATTGTTGGCGCTCGGTAAGCTCCAAGTCCTCAAAAAACTCGAGCGACTCGCGGCACGATAGGCAGCAGACCTCGTAAATGGACTTACCGCCTACGGTAACGGCGAGCATCTCGGGGCGCAGACGAGCACCATGGCAACTCGAGCACGGCTCCTCGCGGATGTACTTCTCCAAGCGCGCCTTGGTGTTCTCATTCGTCGTCTCGGCATAGCGCTCGTACAGGATATTGCGCACGCCCGAGAACTTGGTGTCCCACTGGCTGCGGCGCCCATCGAGCTTTTGATAGTCGACCGAAATCTTCTGGTCGCCCATGCCGTCTAAAAACGCGCGACGCACCCGCGGAGGCAGATCCTCCCACGGCGTATCGACGCTCACCTTAAAGTGTTTGCAGACCGCAGCGAAAATCTGCGGATAGTAGTTAGAGTTGCCAAACAGGCTGCCAAAGACCCCGTCGGCGATCGACTTCGAGGGGTCTTCGATTAGGGCCTCGGCATCGACCGTCTTCTTAAAGCCCAGGCCGTCGCACTCTGGGCACGCGCCATAGGGCGCGTTGAACGAGAAATCACGCGGCTGCAGGTCATCGATGGAGTGCCCATGCTCCGGGCACGCTAACGCCAGCGAATACTCCAGCAACTCGCCTTCGGTCCCCTCGGGAGCGTCGCGGTCGGGCAGCAAGTATACGTTCACATTGCCGTGCGCCAGCGCGGTCGCCTGCTCAACAGACTCGGCGATACGGCCCAGAGACTTCTCACGGATCACGATGCGATCGACCACGACCTCGATATCGTGCTTGAACTTCTTGTCCAGATCGATCGGATCGTCGAGCGAGCGCACTTCACCGTCGACACGCACGCGGCTAAAGCCCTCGGCGCGAAGATCCTCAAACAGTTTGGTGTACTCGCCTTTTCGACCGCGCACCACCGGTGCCAGCACAAACGCGCGGCGGCCCTCCCCCGCCGTCAAGACCTTGTCGGCAACCTGGTCGGTCGTCTGGCGCTCAATGACACGGCCGCATTCGGGACAGTGCGGGGTGCCCACACGGGCGAACAGCAGGCGCAGATAGTCATAAATCTCGGTTACGGTGCCAACCGTCGAGCGAGGGTTTTTAGACGTCGTCTTTTGGTCGATCGACACCGCCGGCGAAAGGCCGTCGATTGAATCCAAGTCGGGTTTGTCCATCTGGCCCAAGAACTGGCGCGCATAACTCGAAAGGCTCTCGACGTATCGACGCTGGCCCTCGGCATAGATAGTGTCGAATGCCAGCGAACTCTTGCCCGAGCCAGAAAGACCGGTAATGACCACGAGTTGGTCACGCGGAATGGAAACATCGATATCACGGAGGTTGTGCTCACGAGCGCCGCGAATAACGATAGAAGAATCAGACATGGAAGCTCCTTGCCTCCTATTGCATCGAATCATACTGCCGATGAGTTTAGCGCACTCGACGCGCACAGATGTTCGTAATACAAGATTCGCAGACCTTTAGCTTTGCGTATCGGGCGCTTTGTTTCTCGAAATGCCGTGGAAAGGTTACAGTAATCTAATACTGAACTTAATTTGCTGTACCAGAGGAACGTCCATGACCGAAGATATCCCCCTTGAAATCACTTCGAGCGACATGGCCAATCTGCCCATATTCATCGCCGTCCTTATCGTGGCCGCCGTCGTCGTGCGCGTGTATTTTTCAATCAAACGCAACGAAAAGCCACCCATTGCCCGCGTCTTTTGGTGCGCGACGCTCCTCATCCCGCTCGGCGTGGTAGCTGCATGGGTTACGAATCAATTGCTCGTAAATGAGGGCAGCTCCCTATGGGTCCTTTCTTATTCGGCGCTCGGTGCTGCCGCCGTCATGCTTCTTGTCGAGCCCTTGGTTTCGGGACTTATCGACCAAACCGACCTTGCGACGGGAACGGTTGCCTGTATTTGCCGTGACATCCTTGTCATCGCCGCTGTTTCAGCGCTCTCGTTCGTTTCACTCGAAATTGCCTGCAACGAAACGTTCTATCGCATTCCCGCCAACTCATTCGGGTTTTCCGTCGGGCTGCTCGCGACGGTTCTGCTCTCCCTTTATTTGCTGGGACAGCGTCATGGAGGCGTCATGGCTCTCGTGCCCGTCGTCTGCTGCATCCTTGGCATTGCCGAGCACTTCGTCATAACGTTTAAAGGCGAAGCCATCCTGCCAAGCGATATCTTGGCCCTTGGCACCGCAATGGAAGTGAGCGAGGGATACGAGTTTACCTTTACCGCCGGAATCGTAACCTCTCTCGCCCTGCTGGAGATTTCCCTGGGGCTTCTTTCGCTCATCCGACCGCGAAAGCTCCGTACGCCCACCCATGTCTTCCCCGCTATCGCCACTAACCTCTGTGCTTTTCTGCTAGTGACCGTTGTGGGGCTCTCAGGCTTTTCCAACATCGACTTGGAGCAGGCGCTGGATTTTGGATTTGACCGTTGGCAGCCCATCACCACGTATGCGTCTCAGGGTTTTATCACTTCGTTCACCGAAATGGTCAACGAGTTGCCCATTGAGAAGCCCGAAGACTATACGCCCGATGAGGCGCAGAGCATCGAGCAGGAGCTCGCCGCCGCCTACGACAGCACATATGGCTCGAGCGAGCAGCGCGCGGCGGCCGTTGCCCAGTTCAATGAAATCAAGCCGACGATTGTTGCCGTCATGAATGAGAGTTTTAGCGACCTTTCGTGCTTTGAGCAGCTCCAGGCGGCCGGGTACACCGGCCCCGCATTCTACAACTCGCTTCCCGACACACTTGTTCGCGGCACCATGCTCGCTTCGGTCGCCGGTGGCGGAACGGCGAACTCCGAATTCGAATTTTTGACTGGAGCGACAACGGCCTTTGTCGGATTAGGCAAGATCCCCTATCAGCTGTATCAGATGAATGGCGTCAACAGCCTGGCAAAGAACCTTAAAGAGCTTGGGTATACCGCCACCGCTATGCACCCGCAAAACCCCGTCAACTACCATCGAGATAAAATCTATCAGCAGCTGGGCTTTGGAGACTTTCTTTCAATCGGCGATTTCGAAGGTGCGCCCTATTACCATGCCGGCGTATGCGACTACGCCACCTACGACAAGATACTCGACCTGCTTAGAACCGACGAAGCGCCGCAGTTCATCTTTGACGTCACGATGCAAAATCACGGCGGCTACGACTATGGCACCGTTCCCGCCGAAGAGCTGACAAACTATTGGGTCGAGGGAGCCAGCGAAGGCGCCAACAGCGCGCTCAACACCTATCTCACCTGCATCAACGCATCCGACCGGGACCTCGAGTACTTTATCAACGAGCTCCGCAACATCGGCAGACCGGTTGTTCTTGTCTTTTTTGGCGACCATCAGCCGAGCGCCGCAACGACTCTCAACGACGAGCTGTACCCTCAGGAAGATACGGCAAGCCACGCTTTCCGTATCTATCAGTCGACATATCTCGTCTGGGCTAACTATGAGATCGCCGGCAATACCGAGCTCAACGTCTACGACACCGTCGGGGCAAACGAGATTGCAGCCATTACCCTTAATAAGATCGGCGCCCCGCTCACCAATTACCAAAAGGCCCTGCTTGCGACAAGGTCAGATGTGCCCACCATCAATGTCGCCGGCTATCTCGGTGCCGACGGGCTGCGCTACGACTTGGAATCGGAAGACAGCCCCTACGCCTCGACGATCGACAAGCTGCAGCGCATGCAATACCTCGAGTTCGCCAGCAAAGTTCAGTAAGCCCGCCCATTCGCTTGGGCCCATCGTATTGCAAGCACGCTCGGCCCAAACGCATCGCAAATGACTCCCGCTCGCAAACGAGGGTACAATGACGCTCGTGTCACATCGCGGGGCCCCGGCCCCAGCATATACAAAGGAGTCATACATGGGTTGCGAACACGCACAGGCCGCCGGCGGACAAACGTCGCCGTCGCAATTTGAGGAGAACACGCTGTCCGAGGTCAAGCGCGTCATCGCCGTGCTTTCCGGCAAGGGCGGTGTCGGCAAGTCATTTGTCACCGGTGCCATCGCCACCGAGCTTGCCCGTCACGGCCGCAAGGTCGGCGTCCTCGATGCCGACATCACCGGTCCCTCTATCCCCAAGATGTTCGGTATGAGTGGACGCCACGTCCATGCCCTTGGCAACCTTATGCTGCCCGAAATCTCCGAGCACGGCGTCAAGGTCATGAGCTCCAACCTGCTGCTCCAAAACGAGACCGACCCCGTCCTTTGGCGCGGTCCGGTCATCGCAGGCGCCATTAGGCAGTTCTGGAGCGAGACCTCGTGGGGCCCCATCGACTACCTACTGGTCGACATGCCTCCGGGAACAGGCGACGTCGCGCTCACCGTCTTCCAGTCGCTGCCGGTCGACGGCATCGTCATCGTCACGAGCCCGCAGGATCTGGTCTCGATGATCGTCGCCAAGGCGGTCAACATGGCCGAGAAGATGAACGTCCCCATTCTGGGCATTGTCGAGAACATGAGCTATATTGAGTGCCCCGACTGCGGCAAGAAGATCGAGGTCTTTGGCAAGAGCAAGCTCCCCGAGGTCGCAAAGCACTATAACCTCGACATCTTGGGCCAGCTTCCCATTAATCCGGCACTCGCCGAGGCCTGCGATAAGGGCGAGGTCGAGACCGCGCTGCCCGATGGCATGTTGCCCAAGGCAGTCTCTGCCGTCGAGGCTATTACCCCGCACGAGACCGACGAGGCCTAAGTGAACGCGAGCGCCCTCTATGACGTCTTGGTAATCGGCGGCGGGGCTTCAGGCCTCGCCGCCGCCATTACGGCCGCACGCGCTGGCAAAAGCGTCTGCATCGTTGAGCGCGATGTCGCCTGCGGCCTCAAGCTCCTTGCGACCGGTAACGGCCGCTGCAACCTCTCCAACGAATCGATTGATCCTCAGCGGTATAACCACCCCGCATTCGTCGAATCCGTCATGGGCCCCCAGCCCGAACAAGAGCTTATGGGTTTCTTCTCCTCGCTGGGTATCATGACAACCTCCGAGGAAGGCCGGCTGTACCCGCGCTCCCTTCGCGCCGAATCGGTGCGCGACGCGCTTCTCAACGTTTGCGACCGCCTAGGTATCACCTTAATCTGCGGAGCCAACGTTGCCTCGGCGCACAAAGCTTCCGAAGGCTGGGCACTCCAAATAGACCGTCCAGCGCGGGCGCTCAAGGCAAAAAAGCACGATGACCGAAAATCGGAGCTCCGCTCGCTTCGGAAAGCGCTCGCCGATGTCCCTCGCAAGAACGAGGCCCTGCAGGCACATGCCGTAATTATCGCTACGGGCGGCAACCCCACAGGTATCGCCGATACGTTTCGCCTCCCCCTCACTTCGCTGCGCCCCATCCTCTGCCCCGTATCGGCAACGGTCGTTGGCGATCGGGCGGCACTCAAGACGTTGGATGGCCTGCGCGTCCGTGCCCGCTTGACGCTCGCCCACAATCATAATGAGCTCTGGCACGAAGACGGTGAAGTGCTGTTTCGAACCTTCGGTATCTCGGGCGTCGCTGTCTTCAACCTCTCTCGTCGTATCCAGCACGGCGATACGATCCTGCTCGACGTTTTCCCCGACCTCTCCAAAGACGAGTTGCTCGATATGCTCAACCGGCGCGTTGAGCTGCTCGGCGGCTTTTCGCCCCGCGATCCCCGTTGGCTCGACGGCATGCTCGCCCCGCAACTCTCCCGAGTCGTCTGCACAGCGTTCGAGCAGTGCCATCCAGGCTCCAACGATGTCATCCACCTGGTCTCGATCCTCAAACACTTTAAGTTGC
Organism: Collinsella sp. AM15-2; assembly: GCF_003471985.1. Taxonomy (NCBI): domain Bacteria; kingdom Bacillati; phylum Actinomycetota; class Coriobacteriia; order Coriobacteriales; family Coriobacteriaceae; genus Collinsella; species Collinsella sp. AM15-2. Next base: position 146,254 of record NZ_QRKO01000001.1, read on the forward strand.
TCGTCGAGGGAACAGCCGAGGAGCGCTCAGCGCAGGTCACGCGTGGTGGCATATCTGTCGAGAGCATCTCAACACCCAGCCTACGCGCGTGCAGCGTTGTCGACGCCCCGCTTTACGTCTGCGGTGAAGCGCTCGACATCGACGCCGATTGCGGAGGCTTTAACCTTGCGTGGGCCTGGATCTCGGGCATTCGCGCTGCAAGCAGCCTGTAGCCGCGCAGTCTATAATCAAAAACGCATTCGGGCCGTCTGGAATACCGGACGGCCTCTTTCTTGCCTCTAAGGAGACCTCGATGATCGAAATCACCCAAGTCAACGCGTCGCTCGATGAAGCCGGCGATGAAAATGCCTGTCTCATTGTTGGCAAGCGAGTCGCCAAGCGCGTCCTACGTTGCAAGGACTCCGAGATCAAGTCCATCGAGCTCCACCGCAAATCAATCGACGCTCGCAAAAAACGAGACGTCCATTTTATCCTGAGCTTTCGTGTTGAGCTGACTAGTCCCCACCTCGAGCGAGAAGCGGTCGACAGCGTTGCCGAGCGTGACCGCTCGCGCGTACGCGCGATAGAAGACGATGAGCCTTCATTCCCCTCCCCCGCCTCCGACGCGCCTCAAGAACGCCCTGTCGTTGTCGGCGCCGGATGCGCCGGCCTTTTCGCTGCGCTTACGCTCGCCGAAGCAGGTCTTAAGCCCTTGCTCATCGAGCGCGGCGACCCGGCATTTCGCCGCTCGCAGGCGATCGACCTCTTTCTAAAGGAGCGCATCCTCGACCCCGAGAGCAATATCCAGTTTGGCCTGGGCGGCGCGGGGACCTTCTCGGACGGCAAGCTCAATACGGGAACCAAAAATCCCGCCCATCGCCTTATCCTCGAAACCTTCGTCGAGGCGGGTGCGCCCCGCGATATTCTGTGGGATGCCAAGCCGCACATTGGCTCCGACATCCTTCCCGCGGTCGTCACCACTATATCCCAGCGCATCGAGCAGCTCGGAGGTGTCGTCCGCTATCGAACGAAGCTCGTCGACATTCGCATCGACGCGTCTGGCGCCATCACCGGTATTGATGTCCAATCGTCCCAAGACGCCGCTTGCGAGCCAATCGAGACAAAGCACCTCATCCTCGCCTGTGGGCATTCCGCTCGCGATATTTTTGAGCTCCTTAAGGGCCACAACGTGGCCCTCGCACAAAAGACCTTTGCCATGGGCGTTCGCATCGAGCATCCGCAGCGCGACATCGACCGAGTCCAATACGGAGCCTCGGCGGGACATCCTGCCCTCGGAGCAGCCCCTTACAAGCTCGTCGCCCATCTTCCCAACGGCCGCAGCGTGTTCTCGTTTTGCATGTGCCCCGGCGGGCAGGTTGTCGCCGCCTCTTCCGAGCAGGGCCACCTGTGCGTCAACGGCGCCAGTCTCAATGCCCGCGACGGACGCAACGCAAATGCCGCCCTGCTCGTTAACGTCACACCCGAGGACCTTCCCAACGATGACCCGCTCGCCGGCATCGAGCTCCAGCGTGCCTGCGAGGCGGCCGCCTATCGCCTGGGCGGTTCCAACTGGAACGCACCGGCACAGCTCGTCGGAGATTTCCTCGCAGGACGTGCCAGCAAGGCGCCCGGAAAGGTAAAGCCCACCTATCCGCTCGGTGTGACCTGGACGGCAATTGACGAAGCCCTGCCGCAGCATATCGTCGAGTCGCTCCGCCTAGGACTTCCCCTACTCGGGAAAAAGCTACGCGGCTACGACCGCCCCGACGCCGTTCTTACCGGCGTGGAGACTCGTTCGAGCTCACCGGTCACTGTCACCCGAGACCGAACGTGCCATGCCATGTCGACCCCGGGCCTCTATCCTTGTGGTGAGGGAGCTGGATATGCCGGCGGCATCATGAGCGCGGCCACCGACGGCATCCGTTGTGCCGAAGCCCTGATCGCAGACCTCTAACGCACGAATTCCAGCGCGCAAAAGACACAGGCCCCGAGCTCCACAGGGAACTTGGGGCCTGTTCACTATTTCTTAAACCGTGCACCCTGGCGTTTTCTGCCCGATGCGAACGTGGAACCCTTGCGGGCCTGCGAACGTAAGCGCTCAATCGTCTCGTCCTCAGACGCACCCTCGAGCATCGCCCGAATCTGAACGACGGCATCGCGCAGGCGCGCCGCCTCCTCAAAGTCCATGGCGGCAGAAGCGTTACGCATATCCTCTTCCATGGTTTCGACGATCCGCACAAGCTCGTCATGCGGCAGTTCTTCCAACTGCTCCGCAAGTGTCTGCTCGGGCGCCACCGTTTCCGGCACGCCACCCTCGCCCGACTCATCGGGCGTATAGAATGCGCCATGTCCAAGAGAGTCGCCCTTCGAGCGCCCCTTGGAACCCACGGTTTTTTCGGCCTCGGCAATAAAACTTGAGATGTCGTTGATGGCCTTGCGCACCGTCTTGGGCACAATGCCATGCTCTTCGTTATATGCCATCTGAATCTCGCGACGGCGCTGCGTCTCCTCGATGGCCTCTTTCATCGAATCGGTCACAACGTCTGCATACATGATGACTTCGCCATCGGCGTTACGGGCCGCGCGGCCAATCGTCTGAATCAGCGAGCGGCGGTTGCGCAAGAAGCCTTCCTTATCGGCATCGAGAATTGCCACCAGTGAGACCTCGGGAAGGTCTAGGCCCTCGCGAAGCAGGTTGATGCCAACGAGAACATCGATCTTGCCCTCGCGCAGCGTTCGCAGGATCTCGACACGGTCCATCGTCGCTGTATCGGAGTGCATGTAATTGACCTTAATGCCGGCATCAAGCAGATGGTCGGTCAGGTCCTCGGCCATGCGCTTGGTGAGCGTGGTCACCAGCACGCGCTCCTTGCGGGCAACGCGCTCGCGAATCTCGTCCTCAAGATCGTCAATCTGCCCACGAACCGGACGCACATCGATCTTGGGGTCGAGCAGACCGGTCGGACGAATGATCTGCTCCACGTCGTTTTGGCTCACCCGCAGCTCGTAGTCGCCCGGTGTGGCCGAAACATAGATAAACTGGGGTATCCTTGCCTCAAACTCATCGAAACGAAGCGGGCGATTATCGAGTGCCGACGGAAGACGAAAACCATGCTCAACAAGCGTAACTTTGCGCGAACGGTCACCTTCGTGCATGCCGCGAATCTGCGGCACCGTCACATGGCTCTCGTCGATGATGCAGAGCATGTCCTTGGGAAAGTAGTCGATCAGGGTAAACGGCGGCTCGCCCGGCTTACGTCCATCCAGATGACGCGAGTAGTTCTCGATGCCGTTGCAAAAGCCCATCGTCTCGAGCATTTCGAGATCATAATCGGTACGTTGCTGCAGGCGCTGTGCCTCGAGCAACTTGTCGGTCGCCTTGAGCTCCGCCACGCGCTTCTCGCACTCTTCGCTGATCGATTTCAGAGCTGCCTTGACCTTCGGCTTCTCGGTCACGTAGTGCGATGCCGGCCATACGGGGATGGCCTCGTACTCACGAACCATCTCTCCGGTGACCTCATCGATCTCGGCAATCAGCTCGACCTCGTCGCCAAAGAACTCAAACCGCAACGGATGCTCGGCATAAGGCGGATACACGTCGACAACATCGCCGCGCACGCGGAACGTGCCGCGCGCCAGGTCATAGTCATTGCGATCATATTGAATGTCGATAAGTGCATGGATAAAGTCATCGCGCTCGAGCGGCACCTTCTTGTCGACGTTTGGAGCCAGACCCGCATAGTCCTCAGGAGAGCCAATGCCATAGATACACGAGACCGATGCGACGACGATCACATCGCGTCGAGAGAGCAGCGATGCGGTCGCCTGATGTCGCAGCATCTCGACCTCTTCGTTAATCGAGGAGTCTTTCTCGATATATGTATCGCTTTGCGGCACATACGCCTCGGGCTGATAGTAGTCGTAGTACGAGACAAAGTAGACCACAGCGTTATTGGGAAAGAACTCTTTGAGCTCGCTCGCAAGCTGAGCGGCGAGCGTTTTATTGGGAGCCATGACAAGCGTCGGCTTCCCCAGGGCCTCGATGGTTTTAGCCATCGTAAAGGTCTTGCCCGAACCAGTCACGCCCAGCAAAACCTGATAGCGATCTCCATCCCTCACGCCCTGCACAAGCGACTCAATGGCCTTAGGCTGAGAACCTGCAGGCTCATAAGGAGATACAACCTTAAACGGCACCTCAGAGCCCTCAACGCCAAAACGTTTGAGTTCTCCTCCAACACGCTCAACTTCAAATTCCGCCATGGATACTCCTAACTCATATATCTGCAGTATACGCAGGCGGCAGGCATAGTCCTATACGAACCGATCGGGATAGAGGGTCTTGTAGCGAACCCAGGCATTATTGACGCGAATCAGATACGCCTGCGTCTCGGGAAAGGTGATTGCATTGTGCAGCGACGTACTTTGCTGCGCCCATCCGTCGACATTGCCCATGCCGGCGTTATAGGCGGCAATAGCGCTATCCGTCGACCCGTTGAAATACGTTAAGAGATACGAGAGGTACGCACAGCCAAACTCGATATTCGTAGCCGGATCGTTAAGGTTGTCGGCCGAATACTCCCCACCGTCGACAAGACCCTTGGCGATCATATCCTGGGCAGTCTCGGGCATCAGCTGCATCAATCCCTGAGCACCCTGATTCGACTCAGCCTCGGGATCCCAATTCGATTCCGACTTAATGACAGCGCACACCAGATACGGATCCAGATTATGCGAAATACTCGATTGCTTTACATACGCCTCGTAGTCAATTGGATACAAAGGCTTAAAGAAGGCGGCAGGAGCATACGAGTAGACGAGCGAAATAAGGCCGAAGGCAAAAACGGCAGCCAGCGGTATAAGGCGATACCACGCAAAGAAACGTGTCTTAGGCATCGGCATCCTCCTTATTCGCAGTGTCTATAAACCCATGGCATGCAAGCCATGAGTCAAGCTGCTCAAAGAGCGAATTATCGCCTGCGGCATTATCAATCACCGTTGTAGCGAGATTGCACAGCGCAGACTCATCGGGCTGGCAAGCAGAACGGGCATCGAAATCAGATGGCTCCATGCCACGCTGAATAGCACGCTCGCGACGAACTGACAAAGGGGCGCTGATGACCAGAATTTCATCAGCCAAGCCAAATGCATCCTCAAAACCAGTCGGAGCAGAAACCTCGACCACCGCAAAGGGATAACGGGGGGAAGAAACCGTGCAGCAAACCGGATCAAGAATCCTCAGTGACAGCTGCTCAATGAGAACGGGGTGCACAATGCTATTGAGCCTCGCGACCGCATCAGGAGAAACAAAAGCTCGAGAAGCGAGTATGTTACGGCGAACGCCGCCCTCCTCGTCCAAAATATCCCAGCCAAATTCTTCCGCGAGGGCATTGACGATATCGGAGCCTGGCACATACAGCGATTTGGCAAGTTCGTCCAGATCGATGAGCATGGCGCCATGAGATTCGAGATAGCGGCAGGCAGTCGACTTACCCGAAGCAATATTGCCCAAGACAAAAACGGTAAACATCAAGTCCTCCCTAACGCCAATGGGAGTTATTATCGCGCAAATACAAAAGAAGGACTCAAAATACAGCCAAACAGTAAGACAAGCTAAAAGAAGGCGAGTTCTTGTATTACAGCTCTCTATAAAACGCAAAAAAGGGGGAGGCCGCGAGGCCTCCCCCTTCTGCAGTTCAAGCGTACGGCTCGGTGCCGTCCACCGGTCAGCGGCGCCCTGGCCTCCCACGGGCTGGCCCCGCAGTACTCTCGGCGCGATGGGGCTTAGCTTCCGGGTTCGGAACGGGACCGGGCGTGCCCCCCATGCTCTGGCCGCTGACCGGTGGGCGGCGCCCACCGTTACGGTGTCCTGGGTCTCATCTACGTGCCCTGGGGGCCGCATGGCGCATAGGGGAGGTGACTCGGGGGCATCCTCGTGCCCGGACCGCGCTTTCGAGCGCATGTCCCGCGGGCCGCGAGGTGCGGTTCCGGAAGAGCTCGGGCGATTAGTGCGGCTCGGCTGAGGACGTCGCCGTCCTTGCACCTGCCGTCTATCGACCAGGTAGTCTACCTGGGCCCTTACCGGAAGGAGAACTAATCCCTGGAACGGCTTCCCGCTTAGATGCCTTCAGCGGTTATCCGCGCCGCACGCGGCTACCCGGCCGTGCCGTTGGTCGACAACCGGTTCACCGGAGGTGCGTCCACCCCGGTCCTCTCGTACTGGGGGCAGCCTCCATCGATTCTCCTGCGCCCACGGAGGATAGGGACCGAACTGTCTCACGACGTTCTGAACCCAGCTCGCGTACCGCTTTAAACGGCGAACAGCCGTACCCTTGGGACCTGCTCCAGCCCCAGGATGCGATGAGCCGACATCGAGGTGCCAAACCTTGCCGTCGATGTGGACTCTTGGGCAAGATCAGCCTGTTATCCCCGGAGTACCTTTTATCCGTTGAGCGACGGCCCACCCACTCGGGGCCGCCGGATCACTAGAGCCTGCTTTCGCACCTGCTCGGCTTGTGGGCCTCGCAGTCAAGCCCGCTTGTACTCTTGCATTCAAAAGGACGGTTGCCGACCGTCCCGAGCGGACCTTCGCGCGCCTCCGTTACCCTTTAGGAGGCGACCGCCCCAGTCAAACTGCCCGCCTGGCACGGTCCCCGAGCCGGTTGACGGCCTCGGGTTAGGACGCCGGTCGCGCGAGGGCAGTATTCCAAGGGCGGCTCCCCGGGGGCTGGCGCCTCCGGATCTGTGCCTCCTGCCTATCCTCTACACGCGGGACCAGCGGCCAATGCCAAGCTGCAGTGAAGGTTCACGGGGTCTTTCCGTCCTTCCGCGGGTAAGTCGCATCTTCACGACCAGTGCAATTTCACCGGGTCCATGGTCGAGACAGCGCCCAAGTCGTTGCGCCTTTCGTGCAGGTCGGAACTTACCCGACAAGGAATTTCGCTACCTTAGGACCGTTATAGTTACGGCCGCCGTTTACCGGGGCTTGGCTTCGGGGCTTCGCCTTGCGGCTAACTCCTCCGCGTGACCTTCCGGCACCGGGCAGGCGTCAGACCCTATACGTCGCCTTGCGGCTTCTGCAGAGTCCTGTGTTTTTGGTAAACAGTCGCTTGGGCCTCTCCACTGCGGCCCGCCTCCGCTCCCCGGGCAAGCCGGTTCACGTACGCGCGGGCACCCCTTCTCCCGAAGTTACGGGGCCATTGTGCCGAGTTCCTTGACCATGGTTGACCCGATCGCCTCGGTATGTTCTACCCACCCACCTGTGTCGGTTTGCGGTACGGGCGCGCACGCGCCTGCCTAGGGGTTTTTCTAGGGACCTCGGGCTCACTCGCTTCGCTTGATCGCTTCGTCCGGAGCCTCGCCCTCGTGCGGACCGGATTTCCCTGGTCCGCGGGCCGCGCTCCATCACGGGGACGTCCAGAACCCCGCCGAGCCACCCCCATCCGTCGCCCCGTCGGTCGTAGCGCCGCGTGCGCGGTGCAGGAATGTCTGCCTGCTGCGCGTCGGCTACGCCTCCCGGCCTCGCCTTAGCCCCCGACTGACCCTGGGAGGATTAGCCTTGCCCAGGAAACCTCGGGTTCACGGCGGACGAGTTACTCTCTCGTCTCTCGCTACTCATGCCAGCATTCTCACTCCCATGCGCTCCACCGCCGGTCGCCCGGCGGCTTCGCCGCCCATGGGAAGCTCCCCTACCGATTCTGAAAATCAAAATCCCGCCGCTTCGGTGTCCAGCTTAGCCCCGTGTATTGTCGGCGCATGTCCACTCGACCAGTGAGCTGTTACGCACTCTTTGAATGGATGGCTGCTTCTAAGCCAACATCCTGGTTGTCTGGGCGGACGCACATCCTTTGCCACTCGGCTGGAACTTGGGGACCTTAGCGGGCGGTCCGGGCTGTTTCCCTCTCGAGCACACAGCTTAGCCCACATGCTCTGACTGCCGCGCTCTGGGCCGCCGGCATTCGGAGTTCGGTTGGATTCGGTAGGCGGCGAAGCCCCCTCGTCCATCCGGTGCTCTACCTCCGGCGGTGAACGCGCGACGCTAGCCCTAAAGCTATTTCGGGGAGAACGAGATATCTCCGGGTTTGATTGGCCTTTCACCCCTATCCGCAGGTCATCGCCGCCGTTTTCAACCGACGTGCGTTCGGCCCTCCACGGGGTCTTACCCCCGCTTCAGCCTGCCCACGGATAGCTCACCCGGCTTCGCGTCCGCGGCGCGGGACTCAAGTCGCCCTGTTAAGGCTCGCTTTCGCTCCGGCTCCCTTTCGGTTAACCTCGCCCCGCGCCAGCGACTCGCTGGCTCATTCTACAAAAGGCACGCCGTCACACCACAAGGGTGCTCCGACTGCTCGTGGGCGCACGGTTTCAGGTACTGTTTCACTCCCCTCCCGGGGTGCTTTTCACCTTTCCCTCACGGTACTGGTGCGCTATCGGTCACAGGGTAGTACTCAGGCTTGGATGGTGGTCCACCCAGGTTCGGACCGGGTTTCACGTGCCCGGCCCTACTCAGGGACCGCGTCGCGCCGTCCGGTCTGGGTTCGCGTACGGGGCTGTCACCCGCTGCGGCCGGCCCTCCCATGCCGTTCCGCTCCCCAGCCGGACCTGCGCCCGGGGGCGGCAGCCCCCGGATGCGCGGCCCTGCAACCCCGTCGGCGGAACCCCTGCCGGGTATGCCCGCTCGACGGTTTGGCCATCGGTCCCCTTTCGCTCGCCGCTACTCGGGGAGTCTCGAGATTGATTTCCTCTCCTCCGGGTACTTAGATGTTTCAGTTCCCCGGGTTGTCCTCCCGGCCCCTATGTGTTCGGGGCCGGGATATCCACACCTCTGTGGATGGGTTCGCCCATTCGGAGACCCCCGGGTCGAAGGATGTGTGCTCCTCGCCGGGGATTATCGCAGCTTGCCGCGTCCTTCATCGGCTCCCTGTGCCAAGGCATCCGCCGTGCGCCCGTGGTATCTTGCGGGACCGCTCTCGGGCCCGCGGGATATCCACGTGTCGCTAAAGTTAATTAATCGATATCATGAATAGCGCTCGTATGTCGCAATTCGGGTATCTCATACCGCGGCACAGTAGTTGACTGTGCTCGCGATCAGATGCTCCTCACTCATTAATAAGTGAATTCTTCTTGTTTGGATCGGATGAATGATTGCTATCATTCTGTCTTTAAATCGCAGAAAAGAATCGAGTCTGGAAGAATGATCTTCCATCTCTCTCCTATCGCTATGCGGCTCTCAAGGTACGCGGGTGCGACCCCGGGGACCGGGTGCTGCGGGGAATCATCCTGGCGACATCCACCGGACGGGCTCCTGCCCTCTATTCGAGTTAAAGTGTTTTCTCTCTAAGAATGTATCTCCCTAGAAAGGAGGTGATCCAGCCGCACCTTCCGGTACGGCTACCTTGTTACGACTTCACCCCCCTCACCCTCCACACCTTCGGCGCCTCCCCCCTTGACGGTTGGGCCGGCGACTTCGGGTGCAGACGACTCGGGTGGTGTGACGGGCGGTGTGTACAAGGCCCGGGAACGCATTCACCGCGGCATGCTGATCCGCGATTACTAGCAACTCCGACTTCATGGGGGCGGGTTGCAGCCCCCAATCCGAACTGGGGCCGGCTTTCCGGGATCCGCTCCCCCTCGCGGGGTGGCATCCCTCTGTACCGGCCATTGTAGCACGTGTGCAGCCCAGGGCATAAGGGGCATGATGACTTGACGTCGTCCCCGCCCTCCTCCGCCTTGACGGCGGCGGTCCCGCGTGGGTTCCCGGCATCACCCGATGGCAACACGCGGCGGGGGTTGCGCTCGTTGCGGGACTTAACCCAACATCTCACGACACGAGCTGACGACAGCCATGCACCACCTGTATGGGCTCCTCTCGGCCACGGGGTCTCCCCCGCTTCACCCATATGTCAAGCCCTGGTAAGGTTCTTCGCGTTGCTTCGAATTAAGCCACATGCTCCGCTGCTTGTGCGGGCCCCCGTCAATTCCTTTGAGTTTTAGCCTTGCGGCCGTACTCCCCAGGCGGGACGCTTAATGCGTTGGCTGCGGCACGGGGGGATCGTCCCCCCACACCTAGCGTCCATCGTTTACGGCTGGGACTACCAGGGTATCTAATCCTGTTCGCTCCCCCAGCTTTCGCGCCTCAGCGTCGGTCTCGGCCCAGAGGGCCGCCTTCGCCACCGGTGTTCCACCCGATATCTGCGCATTCCACCGCTACACCGGGTGTTCCACCCTCCCCTACCGGACCCAAGCCGCGGAGGTTCCGGGGGCTTCGGGGGGTTGAGCCCCCCGCTTCGACCCCCGGCCTGCCGGGCCGCCTACGCGCGCTTTACGCCCAATGAATCCGGATAACGCTCGCCCCCTACGTATTACCGCGGCTGCTGGCACGTAGTTAGCCGGGGCTTCTTCTGCAGGTACAGTCTTGACTCTTCCCTGCTGAAAGCGGTTTACGACCCGAAGGCCTCCGTCCCGCACGCGGCGTCGCTGCGTCAGGGTTCCCCCCATTGCGCAAGATTCCCCACTGCTGCCTCCCGTAGGAGTCTGGGCCGTGTCTCAGTCCCAATCTGGCCGGTCGGTCTCTCAACCCGGCTACCCGTTGTCGGCACGGTGGGCCGTCACCCCGCCGTCTACCTGATGGGCCGCGGAGCCATCCCCTCCCGTCGGGGCTTTAGCCGGGGTGCCATGCGGCACCCCGGGGTATCCGGTATTACCCGTCCTTTCGGGCGGCTATCCCGGGGGAGGGGGCAGGTTCTCCACGTGTTACTCAGCCGTTCGCCACTCGCTTCCCTCCGGAGAGGGGTGCCGTTCGACTTGCATGTGTTAGGCGCGCCGCCAGCGTTCATCCTGAGCCAGGATCGAACTCTCCGTCCAAATATGTTGGGCTTCGAGCCCGTCCGGTCCTCACAACTGTTACGCTGATCGGTTCCGTTCGATTCATATGGTTTTAGTATAGGAAAAGGAATTTCTCGGGGCCGCCTCTCGGCGGCCTTGCGAAAAACAAATCCAAGTTAGACCATTTCAAATGGTTCGATGTCTGCCCGGATGCGACACTGAGTGTGTCCATCCTCGCAGTATCCGGTTCTCAAGGTGCACGCTCGGCGGCTGGTCCGGTCCGACCGGGCCGCGCGGCAAGGAGATATATTGCCAGACCG